>JACNJL010000020.1:44993-96049 GCA_014382585.1 Limisphaerales bacterium
CCGCCGGAGCTGGCGCGGGTGCCGCCGGAGCTGGCGCGGGTACCGCCGGAGCTGGCGCGGGTACCGCCGGAGCTGGCGCGGGTGCCATCGGGGGAGTTTCTGATAAAACGCCACCAACTAAAGGTTTAGTTTCTTCTCCGCCAATTGCGGGAGGCGGCGCGGGAATAGGCGCTCCACCGGGAGGCGGCGCGGGAATAGGCGCTCCACCGGGGGGCGGTGCGGGAATAGGCGCTCCACCGGGGGGCGGTGCGGGAACAGGCGCTCCACCGGGCGGCGGCGCGGGAACAGGCGCTCCACCGGGCGGCGGTGCCGGGACAGGTGCGCCGCCGGGCGGCGGCGCGGGCGGTTGTGGCGGTTGGCCCTCGCTCATGAGTTAGTTGTTCGGTTGATAAATCAGGATTACAAATCCCGAAAGCTATTGCCGCAAACCGCGAGTTATTACCACCCGCACCTCCAAGTGTCTACCACATTCCCCATGCCCGCACCGCATCCACACCCCGCCCAAGCTTGCCCACCCGCGCCTAAAACTCTATCTTCACCCCACACCATATTATTATGAATGCACTCATCGCCGCTCTGCTCGTATCCGTTTCCGCCGGAAAAGATAATCAACTACGGCTTTACGATTTCAATCCCGCCAACGGTGCCCTCGTCGAACGCGCCAAAATTAACCTCCCCGGCTCACCCGGCGCCCAATGCCTCAGCCCCGATGGCAACCACCTCTACGTCGCCGTCCGCAACGTAAACAGCGTCGCCGCCTTCCGCATTAATCACGCCAAAAAAACTCTTGAACCCCTTGGCCTCACCGACATCGGCGCCAACGCCGCCTATGTTTCCACCGACCGCACCGGCCGCACCCTCCTCTGGGCCAGCTATAGCGGCGGCGAAGTGGGCACTCATTCCATTGCTCAAAATGGGGCTGTGGAAAAAACCGCGCTCAGTCGAATCAAAACCGAACGCTGCGCCCATGCGATCCTAACCGACCCTGCCAACCGTTACGCCTACGTCCCCCACACCGGCCCCAACGCCGTCTACCAATTCACCTTCGATGCCGCCACCGGCAAACTCGCCCCGCATCCCCAGCCCAAGGTGCACCCCGCCGCCGGCCTTGAACCACGCCACCTCGCCTTCCATCCCACACTCCCCGTCATTTATTTTGATGACGAAAAAGGCGACAGCGTCACCACCTACCAACGCTCCCCCAAAACCGGCAAACTCGTCCCCATCCAAACCGCCTCCACACTCCCCGCCGGATTCGACGGCGCAAAAAATTCCTGCGCCGACATTGAAATTACCGCCGACGGCAAATTCGTCTACGCCTCCAACCGCGGCCACAACTCCATTGCCACCTTCGCCGTTGACCCCAGGACCGGCCGACTTAAAAGCCTCGGCCAATTCCCCACCGGCGAAGTGCCCCGTTCTTTCAACCTCGCCCCCGATAACAAATGGCTCATCGCCGCCGGCCAACGCAGTCACGATCTCCACGTCTACCGCCGCAATCCCCTCAATGGCAAACTCATCCCCGCTGGAAAACTCCCCACTGGTCAGGGTCCCGGCTGGGTTCAATTCATCCCCGTTCACAAAGTGAAAAAGTGAGTGCCGCCGGAGAGTTCATTCAGTTCAACCCCGTGCAACTTTCCGGCACCGTGCCGGAGGATACCACCGCCCTGCGCGAAGCCTGCGCCACACTGGCCGCCCGCGATCTGCACACCAGCTACACCGGCACGCACCTCATCGGCAGCAACGGCAATGTCAGCGTGCGCCGCGCGCCGGGCTTTGTCATCACCGCCACTCAGCTCCCTTCAAAGGAAAACCTCGCGCCCGAAGATTGCGTGCACCTCGAAACCTGCGCCGGCGGGGAAGCGCGTTTTCACGGCCCCAAACTTCCTTCCTCCGAATCCATCCTGCACTGGCATCTGTTTGAAACCTTCACCGCCATCCAAGCCATCGTCCACGTCCACGAATCCAATGCACTTTTATATTCCGAATCCAACCGCGCGCGTTGGCCCGAGCTCGGCATTGTGGAATCCACCCGCGACATCGGCGGCGGCACCCTCCAAGTCGGCCAAGCCACCGCCGAAACCTTCACCACCGAGTCAGACTACGTCATCCTAAAAAACCACCGGCCCAACTGGGACTTAGGCCGCACCGGCACCGTCGTCCTCGGCCGCACCTTGGAAGAAGCCCTCGAGCGCACACTCAAAGTTCACGAGGCGTTGAAATAATAAACACCCCTTAAGCCCTGAGCCGGAAAGGCGCAAAACTCATTCGCGAACCGGCCCCTTTAGGAATAGAAGATGGCAAAGGGTACGAGTCACCAGAACCGCCCTGCCGAGCCTTTGGAAAACAAACCCAACGCAAAGACGCAGCTAAACGATTAAAGCGTAAAGTCTGGCAGCTCCACGCGCGCGCCGCCTTGTTCGGCGGATTGGTGGGCGCAGATGCCGACGGCGGTCCAGTTGGCCGCGGTTTTGGCATTCGGCCATGGGTCGCGATCCTCGACGAGGGCGGTGAGAAATTCGTTCACCATATGCGGATGACTCCCGCCGTGACCGCCGCCTTGGACGAAGGATAGGTGATCGGCGTCTTCGATGGTTTGTGTGAATTTCCGAATGGGTTCCGGCAACCGATGCGCGAAGTCGGGTATTTCGACGCGCTCGGGGATCTCCGCCTCGGGTCGCTTGGCCACGTGCAGGATGTGCGGATCGTTTTCGGCAAGCGTCCATTCAAAACTTTTCTTGGTGCCATAAACATCGATGCTCTCGCGGTACTGCCGTGCGACGTCGTACAGGCATCGCCAAATGTGCGCCGATACATCGCTGTCCTTGATTTTGATGTGGCAGCTCTCGACTGCAAATTTATTGCCGCTCTTGGCCGCGATATCATCGCGCACCGTGCCGCTGCCGAAACAACTCACATATTCCGCGAGACCGTTCACCATCCCAAGGCACGGGCTCACCACGTGCGTGGCGTAATGCATCGGGATCATTGCCTCCCAATAGCTCGGCCAGCCGTCCATATCCTGCGGATGGCTCGCGGCGAGATATTGCAACTTGCCCAGTTCGCCCTTTTCGTACAATTCCTTAATGAACAAAAACTCGCGGCTGTAAACCACCGTCTCCGCCATCATATATTTCAAACCGGTTTCATCAACCGCTTGGCACAGCGCCTCGCAATCCTCAATCGTCGTCGCCATCGGCACGGTGCACATCACGTGCTTCCCCGCGCGGAGGGCTTTGAGCGATTGCGCGGCGTGATCGGCAATCGGCGAGTTGATGTGTACCGCATCAATCTCCGGATCCTTCAGCAATTCATCGTAATCGGTGTAGCGTTTCTCGATGCCAAACGCATCGGCCACCTTGCTCATCTCCGCCTCATTGCGCCGGCACACAGCGATGAGATTGGCATTGGGATGCGCCTGATGAATGGGGATAAATTCCGCCCCAAACCCGAGGCCGACGAGCGCGATGTTGATGGTCTGTTCACTCATGGATGCGGAGAATCTAGAAAGCTAACCGGTGAAAGTCAAAGCGCTTTGACTTTAGCCATTCAGCTTTCTACCTTCGGGCATGAATTCACCGGCAAGCACACCATGACCGCACTTGAAATTGCTCAGGAACTGGTCCGCCTACCCAGCGTGAATCCGCTGCACGATGAAACCAGCGCCGGCGAGGGTGCCGTGGTCGATTGGCTGGAGCAATGGGGCCAGTCTCACGATCTGCAAACCCTTCGCGAACCGGCACTGCCCGGGCGCGACAACATATCCTTCACCATAAAAAATGGCGACGGCCCGCATCTGTTGCTCAATGGCCACACCGACACCGTCAGCGTAACCGGCATGAGCATTGATCCCTTCAGCGGCGAAGTGCGCGACGGGCGATTATGGGGGCGCGGCTCCACGGATATGAAAGGCCCGCTGGCGTGCATGCTCGCGGCATTGCTCGAGCTGCGCGCGCGCAACGATTGGCACGGCACGGTCACCGTTGGCTGCGTGGTGGATGAGGAAACTGAATTTCAGGGCATCGTTAAGCTGATTGAAGGCCACGACCCGTGGGACTTCGCCGTGGTGGGCGAGCCCACCGAATTACGCGTAGTGCGCGGCTGCAAAGGTTGCCTCCGAACGGTCGTCCGCGTCCGCGGCCGCGCCGCGCACAGCAGCGATCCCGCCCAAGGCCGCAACGCCATCGTCGGCATGGCGCCGATGCTGGAAGCAATGCAGGAATTTTTTGATACGGAAATCAGCCAGTTCACCCGCGAAGGCTTCAGCCCGTGCACCGGCTCGGTGGGGCTCATCGAGGGCGGCACCGCGGTGAACATCGTGCCCGACGAATGCGCCGCCACATTCGACATCCGCACCGTGCCGGGACAGGACACCGCCGCCACTTCCACCGCATTAGAAAAATTCGTTCGCGAAAAAGTGGGCGAACGCGATGGATACGAATTGATTTTTGATCCGCCCTATCACGACAGCCCGAATTTTGAAACCGCCGCCGACCATCCCCTCGTACAAACCGCCTGCGCCCTCCGCGATCAACCCGCCGCCGACACCGTGGCCTTCGGCTGCGATGGCAGCAAACTCGCCGCCGTCGGCATCCCCACCATCATCCTCGGCCCCGGCAATATCGACCAAGCCCACACCAAAGATGAGTACATCGCCCTCACCGATCTCGAAGCCGGCACGACGGTTTATGTGGATTTAGCCCGCGCGCTGTTGCCGCAGTAACCCCGGGAGGGCGATCGGGAGTGTGAACAAGGGCGGCTTGTGGCACTGCCGCTGGTTTGCCAGCTTTTGGGATGAGGTTTTTGGTTTTGTTGATTGCGTTGGCGGTTGGATTTTCAAGCTGCTCCCGCAAGCGTTCCAAACCCGTAGCTGCGCCTGGGCTCAAGACTAACAAGGTGCATTTAAACACCCTCGAGCGCCGTGCCGATCAACGAATTTATACGCGCCTCGGCACCGAACCCTTCACCGGGCGCGCGGTTTCCAGCCATCCAAACGGCGAACCGGCGATTGAAAAATATTTTGAAAACGGCCGGCCCCATGGCTCCCATCGCGAATGGCGCGCGGGCGGCACACGCGCCATTGAGGCCCATTTTAAAGACGGCCAGTGGCATGGCCGCTACACCAATTTTCATCCCGACGGCCAGCCGCAATTAGAATTGCATTATGCCAACGGCCGCAAACACGGCCGCCATCGCGAGTGGCGCGCCAATGGATTATTGCTCTACACGCGCACTTGGAAGCACGGTGTGCTGACCAAAACTGAGCCCTCGCCCACGCTGCAAACAGAAGTGGACGCGCTCACCACCGAACGCGAAAGACTGGACACATCGGTGTGGACGCGCGAATTGCAGGCATTGAACCAATTCAATTCATTCAAGGAAATGGTTGGTGCCATCTTGAATGCCGACAACCCATGGGCAGAATTATCGAAAGCGCCAGTGAATTTTCAATTTGGCAAACCGCTGGCCAGCATTCCCCACGAGTGGGGGATTGAAGAACTTCTTTTCGGCGGCACCGGCGAAGGGATCCCCGCAACCACTTGGGCATCACTCAAACAAAGTGGCTGGACCATTGCAGGAACCCAATGGCGATTGATCAACTCTGATACCACTGAATTTACCGTGAACGCCCACCGCCCCGGCAAAGAACGCGCCACGGTGAAAGGCGAATTGCAACGGGCAAAGGGCAAGCTGAACATCACCAAACTTCGGGTGTTCCAGCGCAGGGGCGGGCCGGTGTTTGAGTCATTGGCAACAATTGACGCAGGGGCGAAGGCGTTGCCGTTGTTGGTGCGGGATTTAGACGCGGACGGCACACCGGAGATGATTGCGGTGGGGGCCAATCGAATTTTCCGCCAGCGGGATGGGAAATTTCTCGGCACGCGCTTTGCAAAATATTTGCCGATCGGCTGCACGGCAGCGGTGTTGGCGGATTTGAATGGGGACGGCCACACAGATTTATTTGCCGTACCGCACGAGCAACCGCCCTTGTGGATTCCCGGCAACGCAAAAGGAGAGTTCGATGCATCGCCATTTCCCGTGGCCGTGCGGGCCTCACCGATGGGCCGCGCGTGGGCGTGCTCGGCGGGTGATATTGACGGCGATGGGGATCTCGATATGTGGGTGACGCAAAACCGCCCGGCCGGCCAAGGCGATCAAGGCGGCCGAATGCCCACGCCGTATTGGGACGCCAACGATGGACATCCGGCGTATTTGTTGATGAACGATGGCAAAGGAAATTTCCGCGAGGTCACCGTGCCCGCCGGTCTCGCAGCCAAGCGCGGACGGCGCGTCACGGCCTCGGCGTTGTTGGATTTGGACGGGGATTTTGACAATGACCTCGTGATAGCCAGCGAATATGCGGGGCTCGATATTTTTTACAACAACGGCCAGGGCGTGTTCTCCGATGCCACGCCTTCGCTGGCGGCCAATCGCCACGCCTTCGGCCAAGGGCTCGCGCTGGCGGATTTCAACGGGGACGGCCGCACGGATGTGTTCCTCGCCGGTCGCAGCAGCACCACCGCGCAGCGCTTGCAGGCGATGGGGCTGGGGCACGCCGAGTTTCCAAAACACAACCGCCATCGCGCGGGCATGAGTGCGGGCAACAAATTGCTGCTCAATGACGGGCGGTTTCTCAACCCCGCCACACCGCCCGCCCTCGCGCGCACGGGCTGGAGCAGCGGCTGTGCGGTGATGGATTTTGATAATGACGGCGACGCGGATCTCTTTGTCGCCAATGGCCATCGCACCCAACAAGGCAAGCCGGACCACGATTCCACATTCTGGCGGCACACTATATATAGTGGGAGTTCGGAAAAAAATCCTGCGTTGATGATGTTGCACGAGCAATACCAAGCCGCGCGCCAATCGTGGTGCGGCAACGAACACAACGCATTTTTTCTCAACGAAGGCCAAGGGCAATTCGTGGAAGCGGGTTTTCTGCTCGGATTGGGCCACAACTTTGACGGCCGCAGCGCGGTGAGCGCGGACGTGGACGGCGACGGCCGGCTCGACCTCATTGTGGCGGAACAAACGCCCGCGGGCATCACGCTGCACGTGCTGCGAAACGCCGCGAAGCCAACCGGCCATTGGGTGGCCGTGCGTCTGCACGGGCGATGCATGGGCGCGCAAGTCACCGTGCACTACGAGGGAGAAGCAGCAACACAGCAAATCATCAGCGGCGATTCCTTCCGCACCCAGCACCCGGCCACGCTGCATTTTGGTTTGGGCAAGATCTCAAAAATTAACCGCATCGAAGTCCGCTGGCCCGGCGGTGCGATTACGCGTTCGGATAATCCGGCCATCGATCGCCTCCAAGAGTTGCGCCCGAAATAGTCTGCCCTTAAACTTGCGCATGCTGACACCCGAAAGCCGCCTCGCAGATTTCCCCGCGTTGGCGAACATGGCTTATTTAAACTCCGCCGCTGAAAGCATCCCGCCCGTGTGTGTGCCCGAAGCACTGGCGCAATATGCGCGCGACAAAGGCCTCGGCATGCGCGGCCGCGGCCCGCACAATGCCACCCTCGAAGCCTGCCGCGAGGTGGCGGCGCGGATGGTGGGGCTGCAAACCGATGAAGTGTCATTTTGTTCCTGTAGTTCCGAAGCGTATAATTTACTGGCGAATGCGCTGCACCTCGGGCCGGACGATGAAGTGGTGATCACCGATTTGGATTTCCCTGCCGGTGCCACGCCGTGGCTCAATGCTGCCACGCCGCCCAAGGTTCAATTGTGGAAAGCAAGAGATGGTGCATTGGACGCCAACGATTTGCCGGCGTTACTCAATGAACGCACGCGATTGGTGCAGGTTTCGCTGGTCAGCTTTTTTAATGGGCATCGCCTTGACTGGGCACCCTTCATCGCCGCTGTGCGCGAACACGCGCCGCACGCCAAAGTGGCGGTTGACATCACGCAGGCGCTCGGCCGCGTGGAGCTCGATTGCACCGACTTTGACATCCTCATCTCCAGCACGCACAAGTGGGTACTGGGCATTCACGGCGGCTGCATCGTGGGCATTCCCAAAAAAGGAAATAAAATCACCACCCACGCCGGCGGTTGGTTTCATTTGGAAAACGCCTTTGGCGCCGACCGCTTCGAACGGGCCGTACCCAAGCAGGGCGCGGCGAGTTTCTCGGTGGGTATGCCAAATTACGCCGCCATTTATGCGCTGAACGCCTCACTTCGCTACGTTGAAAACGTAGACGTGGCGAACATCGCCGCGCATGCCGACCCGCTCGTTGAGCAACTGGAAGCGGGCCTCCGCGCGCTGGGCCTCACGCCGATGGCCGCGCAGCGGACGGGCAACTTCAGCGGCATCCTTGCATTTCGGCATGCCCGATCCGATGCCATCCACCAAGCCCTCGAGGCTGCGGAGGTGCACGTGATGAATCAGGCAGGAAGAATGCGCATGGCATTGCATGGCTACAACACGACTGCGGATGTTGAGCAATTTCTCGATGTTTTGGGAACGGCTATTTAGTTCTCAACGGCGCGAGGTCTTCATCCTCTTTGGCCAACGCCTCCACGCGATCACCTCCCACGGCGGCAGCAGCTTCGAGCATGCCGCGCGCCTCGGGCAGGCGATTCATTTGGCAAAGGTAACAGGCCACATTGTAGGCAATGAGCCATTCATCAGGAAAATGCTTCACACACGGAGCCAACACTTCAAATGCCTGCTCAATCGTGCCGCCGGTGCATCGACGCGCAGCATAGGCCCAATGCAACCACAAGCCGGATTCTTCCGGGTGCTGCTCGCATAACGCACCCGCAAGTTGTGAGGCTGCGTCCCATTGCTTGGCGGCGATGAGGCAGTCCAAGCGCGCGGCTTGCACGGCGGGTGCGGATCGCTGCTCTATGGGAATGCGCGCCAGTTCGGCCATGGCCTCGTCAACATTGCCGAGCTCAATCCAGCCGAAGGCGGCTTTGATGTAATGCAAGGCAGGCGGTTCGATCGGATCCATAGGCGCGGATTATTTACTTTTGCGCGCGGCCCGCCAATCCAATATAGTCCGCCGATGGAACTGCTCTGGCTGGCAAAAGGAAATGACGATCTTATTTTTATCATCACGCTGGCAGTGGTGTTGCTGGTGGTGATTGCGTACCTCGTGCTGGGGCGCGATGATACAATCCAAGTGATGGAAGAGGAAAATGAACCGGTGGAAATCGATGACCCACAATATCATGAAAAGGTTGTCCATCGACTTGATCGCACCAACGATTTATTGACCTCCATACGCAATTCAATATTGATATTTATAGTGATTCTTGTGCTGATTCCGGTACTTTGGATGTTGCTCGTGAAAGGGTGTGAAGTACCAAAAACGAACTCATCCGAACACGTATTAAATCATCCGAACACGTACAATTGCTAGTTTTTCGGTTATTTTTTTAAAAAATCGCTTGCGCGCTTGCCCTCCCTGTGGTAGGTAAAAGAAACCAAGGACGCAACTGACCCAACCGTAAACAAAGCAAGTGTCTCCCAACGTCGATAACATAGGTTCACCGCAAGGTGTCGCACTGCAGGCCATTCAGGCCCAGCAAGTGCGGGCGCGCACCGTTGCACCTATTCCGGCACAAGAACGGCAGTCCGAAGCCGTCCGAAGCACCGATCTTACCTCCTCGCGGGCTGTTCAACAGTTTTCAATGGCCGCGCGGGTTGCCGCCGAGGAAGTGCCCGCGAATGATCCAATGAAGCCCGTGGCCGACGGAATCGCCGAAGATCTCAGCCGCGTCGGCAACGATCCCTTCGAGGCCGTGGGAAAAATTAACGACCTCCAAAACGCATTCAATTTCGCAATGGAAGCCAACGCCAACTTATTGGAAGACCCCGCTCTCGCCGCCCTCGCTTAAACGGACTGCCTTTAACGGACTGCCCCCAACCACGCCACGGCTTAAACGGCCGTTTTTTTGTGCCTTGATTCTATCCGGAGGAATCGCTCGTCCGGAGGAATCGCTCGTCTGGCATCAGGCCATTCCGGGACGGGATGAACGGGATTGAGAAATCAGGTCACCGGCGCCAGTTCGGAAATCGGCTCACCGAAGGGGAGCATCGGCATGGGCCGGCCGGCGTGGTCGGGGAATTCGTGGGTATAATCCACGCCGAGATGCTGATACACCGTCGCCCAAAGATCATTCGGGGTCATGGCGCGTTCAATGGGCTCTTCGCCCTTTGAATTAGTGGCACCAATGATCTGGCCGGTCCGCATGCCGCCGCCGGATATCAACATGCTCATGGCCCGCGGCCAGTGATCGCGGCCAGGTTGATCCACCTTGGTGCGTGAGCCGGGCCGCACATTGAGGCGCGGGGTGCGGCCGAATTCGCCGGTCACCACCAGCAACACGCGCTTGTCTAAGCCGCGCGCGTACAAATCCTCGATCATCGCCGTGATCACCTGGTCATACAGCGGGAAACGCACCTTGGCGTCTTTGAAAATATGACAGTTCACCGCGTGGCTGTCCCAGTTGTACACGCCTTCCTTGAGCCACGGTATGCCGCCGACGCCGTAGGGGTTCTCCATCACCACCGTCACCCACGGCACCCCGCGCTCCACAAGGCGGCGGGCGAGAATCGCCTGTTGGCCCCACGGATGCATGGCGAATCGTTCGCGCACGGCGTCCTTTTCCTGCGTGATGTCAAACGCCTCGCGCACGGCTGGGCTGGTCATCATCTCCATCGCTTTGCGATTGAAGACATCCATGGTGCCCAGCAAACCGCTGGTGTCCACGTCGCGTCGAAAATTATCAAAGCCCTTCAACAGCGTGTTGCGGTCGCCCAAGCGATCGGTCATCGCGCGGTCCAGCGACACATCATCCACCTTGAAATTCGGTAGACTCGGGTCGGCGGAGATGCGGTAGGGGTGCGTGTGGTTCCCGAGGTAGGCACTACCGAAGGCAAACGTGTCCACGCTGTTCACGCGTCCGTTGCCCATCACCACGTAATTCGGCAACCCCTTCGTGTCCCGCTTATCGTCAAGCACCGCTGACGCCATCGACCCAACGCACGGCGTGTTATTCAGTGTGCCCGTGGGCGTGGCCGGCTTGCGGCCGGTGAGAAAACGTTTGTGACCGCCACCATGATCGGCAAACCCGTGATGGATCGAGCGGATGATGTTGTACTTGTCCGCGATTTTCGCATGCCGCGGAAACAGCTCGCACACCTCCATGCCGGGCACGTTGGTTTTGATCGGCATGAACTCGCCCCGATACTCGCTCGGCGCCTCCGGCTTCATGTCGTACATCTCCATGTGCGGCGGCCCGCCCGGAAGCCAAACGAAAATCACGGAAGTATCCTTGCCGGACACACCCGGCGCTGCATTCTTCGCCTGCGCCTCCAGCAAACCCGACAGACCCAGCCCACACGCCGTCCCACCGACTTCCAAAAAAGACCGCCGCGAAACCGGGCCCGGGCAAAATGCAGTTCCGTCACTCATTGGGTTAAACTTACGACTTTTTTCATGTGTGGTCAATTCAAATCAACTCTCCAATCACCCGCCCGCTGGGCAGGTACGGGAAGGGGCGGCCGAGGAGGTCGTGGAAAATTTGGTCCGGCGCGACACCGAGCTGGTGGTACATCGTCGCGAGAATGTCGTTGAACGGCGTGGGGCGATCCTTGGGCACGTCGCCCGCCTTGGTGCTGGAGCCGACCACCACGCCGCGCTTGAGCCCGCCGCCGGCGAGCATCACCGAGCACACCTGGTTCCAGTGGTCGCGCCCGCCGTCCTTGTTGATTTTCGGCGTGCGCCCAAACTCGCCGTACACCGCCACCAACGTGCTGTCCAGCAAACCGCGCTCGTCGAGGTCATCGAGCAGCGCGCTGATGGCGCGGTCGGTCGGCGGCAGCAGCTTGTTTTTCATCACGTCAAAAATGCGCCGATGATTGTCCCAATCCTGGCCGGTCGATTGGTTGAGATTAAAATTCACCAGCGTGTACGGCACCCCCGCCTCGGCCAGCCGCCGCGCGAGCAATGCCTGCTGCCCCCACGTGTGCGCGCCGTAACGCTCGCGCACCTTGAGCGGTTCGCGGCTGAGATCAAACGCCCCGCCCGCCGTGCCGCCCGCCAGCATCTCCGCCGCGCGTTGGCTGTAGGCATCGAGCCCGTCGGCCACGCCCGCCAAATGATCCACCCCGCGCAACAACGCCAGCCGATCCGCCAGCCGCCGCGTCGAAAGGCTCTCGTCCAGCGTCAAATTCTTCGGCCCGGCAAAGGGCTTCGCCAGACTGCCCGAGGGCATGCCCGAATCCATCGGCTCAAACGCCTTGCCCAATTGCCCCGACGTGCCGTAATGCACGCGCACTCCAAGCTGCCCGCTCTGTGGCACGGTCACGTAACCCGGCAAGCCCGGCGCGCGCCCTCCGCATTCCTTGGCCACCACCGCGCCCATGCCCGGGTGCACGCGGTTCACGTCCTTCGTCGTCGTGTTCGCACCCTTGAGCGTCCAGCCCGTGAGCGTCATGTGAATGGCCGTCTCGTGACTGGGCGACCCGACAAACGCCCCGCGCATCAAATTAAATTTATGCATTCGCTTGGCCAGCATCGGCAGATGTTCCGCAAACCGCACGCCCGGCACGCTCGTGCGGATGTCGCCAAACGTGCTCTTGTACGCCGTGGGCGCCTCCGGTTTGGGATCGAAACTTTCGTAATGCGACAACCCGCCCTGCAGAAAAATCACGATGACCTGTTTCGCCGGCGCCTTGGCCTTCGCCCGCGCCTCCAGCAACCCCGGCCACATCATCGCCCCCGCCAACGCGCCGCCCCCCGCAATCCAATCGCGCCGCGTCATCGAAGCTATGTCCAGTCGCTCACTCATCGCGTCGCAAATTTAGACGAATCTCCCACGCCACCCAATTCAATTTGGAAACCACGGATTGCCGAATCCAATCAACTATGTCAAACTGCCCACATGACGAAAGCTGCGGAAATCATACAGGAAGCCGAAGCCCTTCCCCCAGCCGAACGCTCCCTAGTCGTCGATTCGCTCCTGCAAACCCTCCACAAGCCCGATCCTGCCATCGACGCCCAATGGGCCGCCACCGCCCAGCGCCGCCTCGTCGAACTCCGCTCCGGCCAAACCAAGGCCGTCCCCGGCGACGAAGTGTTCGCCAAGGTTCGCGCGCGGTTTGAAAAATGAACTTCACGTTCCACGAGGAAGCGGAAGTTGATTTCCTCGAAGCCATCGAGCACGACCAAATTTTCATTCTCGCGGTGATGCATCTCCACTGCGACCCTGATTACTGGAAGGAACCAAAATGATTCGCCCACTACTCATCCTCCTGCTGGCTCTCAACGTCCACGCCAAAGTCCCACCCGCCCAGCCGAATTTCATTCTCATCATGGCCGACAACCTCGGCTATGGCGACATCGGCCCTTTCGGCAGCAAGCTGCACCGCACGCCCAATCTCGATCGCATGGCGCGGGAGGGTCGCAAGCTCACGAGTTTTTACAGTGCCAGCGGAGTGTGCACGCCGAGCCGGGCGGCGTTGATGACCGGCAGCTATCCGCGCCGCGTGGGGCTGGGCTGGACGGCGGAGGATGGCCACGTGCTGCGGCCGGTGTCGCCGAATGGATTGCACCCGAATGAAATTACCATCGCCGAGGTCTTGAAAAAGGCCGGCTACGCCACCGCGTGCATTGGCAAGTGGCATCTCGGCGACCAACAAAAATTTCTGCCCACGCGGCAGGGCTTTGATTATTACCTCGGCCTGCCGTACAGCGATGACATGACGCACGCCACCGGCCAGCGCATCGGCGAGCGCCTCCGCGGCAACCAATGGCCGCCCTTGCCGTGGATGGAAAACGACAAGGTCATCGAGGCTCCGGCCAATCGCAACCTCATGACCCAGCGTGAAACCGCCGCCGCGCTCAAGTTCATCGCCGCCAACAAAAATAATCCCTTCTTCCTGTACCTACCCCACAACATGCCCGGCAGCTCGCGCCAGCCGTTTGCCAGCGAGGCATTTCGCGGCAAATCCAAGAACGGCGCGTGGGGCGATGCGGTGGAGGAACTGGACTGGGCCGCCGGCCAGATTTTTGCCGCGCTGAAAAAACACAAAATCGACGAGCGCACGCTCATCATTTGGACCAGCGACAACGGTGCCCCGCGCCGCAACCCGCCCCAAGGCAGCAACGGCCCGCTGGGTGGCTGGGGCTACACCACCGCAGAAGGCGGCATGCGCGTGCCGGCCATTGTCCGCTGGCCCGGCTTCATTCCCGCCGGCAGCATCAGCGACGAACTGTGCTCGCTCATGGATCTCCACCCCACCTTCGCCAAGCTCGCCGGCGCGCAACTGCCGGAACGCAAACGCGACGGCCAAAACATCTGGCCCCTCTGGAGCCCGCGCAATGCGAAATCGCCGCACCCGTTTTTTTACTACTACCGCACCAATAATCTCCAAGCCGTCCGCGATGCCCGCTGGAAACTCGTGCTCGGCGAACAACCCCGCCTCTACGATTTGAGAACTGACTTGGCCGAAAAACACAACGTAGCCGCGCAGCACCCCAACATCATCAAGCACCTCCAAACTGCCGCCGCCGCCGCAACGGTCGAATTGGGCAGCGGCAAGCAAAAGGGCAGACACGTCCGCCCCGTGGGACGCGCAAAGAAGCCAACCGCCCGCATCAGGTAGGTGATGGCAGCCAGTCCCGCTTTTCCTCCGCGGCGCTGCGGCTCCGCGTGAGTTTTCACCACACAAAAAAAGGGACGGGGTGGAACCCGTCCCTCCCGGCAACGCCGATAATTTACTCCGCTTCCAAGCGGTAGACGGTGCCGCCGAGGCTGAGGAGATATTGCTCGCCGGCGTTGTCCTCGCCGAAGCTGGCGATGAGGCGCAGGGCGTTGGGCTTCACCACCGCCTTGTACTCGGTCACCTTGCCGCCGGTTTGCTTGAACGCCCAAACCGTGCCGGTGCGATAATCGCCGTACACATAGGCACCACGCAGCGCGGGGATCTTTTTGCCGCGGTACACGTAGCCGCCGGTGATGCTGAGGCCGTGGCTGTGTTGATCAAACTTCGATTTTTTCGCCAATCCCGGCGTGTGCGGATATTCAATTACCGGGTCCAAGAGCTTCTCGGGATTCTTGTGCTTGGTGGTCAAGAGGCCGCCCTTTTTGCTGGGGCTCTCGTGGAAACCCTCGCGCGTTCGCCAGCCGTAGTTGCCGCCCTTCACGATGAGGTTTACTTCCTCCCAATAATCCTGGCCGACATCCGCCGCCCAAAAATCGCCGGTCGCGCTGTCGAAACTCATGCGCCACACATTGCGCAGGCCGTACGCCCAAATCTCGCCGCGGGCGCCTTTGCGATTTACAAAGGGGTTGTCCTTCGGGATGCCGTAAGGCCGCGCGCGGGTCGGCGCGTCCACGTCAATGCGCAGGATGGTGCCGCGCAGCGTGGCTAAGTTTTGGCCATTGTCGTTCGGATCCTCGCGACTGCCGCCGTCGCCGTGGGTGATGTAGAGCTTGCCGTCCGGCCCGAAGAGGATGCAACCGCCGTCGTGATTCCAAAACGGCCGTTCAATCGTCAGCAACTTGCGTTCGGTGCCGAGATCCACCGTGCCGTCTTTGCCGACTTTGAATTCGCTCACGATGCTGCGCAGCGGTTCGTGCGCCGAATAAAACATGTACACCTTGCCGTTCTTCGCGAACTGCGGATGGAACGCCATGCCGAGCAGCCCCTCCTCATCCTTCACGTACGGCTTGCGCTTTTCGATGTCGAAAAACGTCGTCGTCTGTTTGCCGTTGGCATGCTTCGGCAGCACCAGCACCTTACCGCGTTGCTCGAGTAGGAACGTCCGCCCGTCGGGCAGCTGCTCCAGCCAGAGCGGCCGCTTGAATTTCAGGTTGGGATAGGCATTCACCAGTTTCAGCGCGGGGATCTCCGCGGAAACATTGCCCAAAACCGCCAGCGCAAATAGCGCCGACACCAGTCGAGTGATGGAAGCAAGGGATTTCATCGCGGCGATTCTGGCTGAAGTGGCGCGGTTGTCAATCCCACTTCACACTCCAAAGCGCCCCAATTAATTCGCCTGTGCCGGCCACCAACAACGGCAATCCCACCGGCCATGGCCCGGCCAACAACAACGCTCCGCCCACCAAAACCAGTCCGGCGGGCACCAAAGGAAACAACATCGCGTTCTTCATCATGCAAACAGGATAACGAACTGGTAGGACAAATGGTGTCTCAATGATTAGTTTTGATCTATTTTAACATCGCCATTTTCCATTTGCGCCCGGACGTGCTTGTGGTTATTTTAGTCGGAATGAAAACGCTCTCATTCCTGTTGATGACCGTAGCATTGCAAGCCGCCGAGCCGCGGTTTCAGTTTCGCAGTTTCATTCAAAACGACGGCACGTTGATGAATGTGAAGCTCGATACCACCACCGGCCAAACCTGGCGTCTTGAGCGCACCCTCACCAACCGCCGCGAAACCACCCTCGCCGGCAAAGCCACTGAACGAAAGCTCGACGAGGCGATTCACAAACAGATTAATAATTTCAGCAGTTTTACCGTTGCCGAAGTGATTCAAGTCATGAATGCAACAAACCTAAAACTTATGGGCGAGAATCTGGTGCCGATCGTGTTCCGCGATCCGGCGGCTAATCCGGCGGTCAATGCAAAAGAAGCCAGATTACAACTGGTACCGCCCAGGCAGGAATTGGGCGAGGAGCTGGCGAACATCGATCCCATCACCGGACTTCCGTTGAGATCTGGCACACTCCGTTTCCAAGTCGACCCCGTCACGGGGCTCCCACTGCTGAATCCCGCCACGGGCCTCCCGCTTTTGATCGGCGGCAATCCCAGGCCAAATCCGAATTTCCCCAAGGGTGGTATTCCAACAATCAATCCACGCCATGCCAATGCACGGCAGCCCGCACGATTGAGTCCGGATAATGTACGAATTCGTCACTGGGCCAAAGGATTGGAAAACCGATCCTCCCTCAATATGATCACCGAAGTACTCAACGCCCTCGATTCTCCGCTGCGTTGTGTGATTGATGAAAACATTGTGTACCTCCTCCCCGAAAGCGCCACGCTCACCACGCGCGACGGCAAAACCAATAAGCCGAAGTACGAGGATCGCTGGGTGGAAATCAAAATAGCGAAGGGGAAATAATCGCACGCTCGTGCTGCTGGCATCTTGCCGGCAGCACAACAACACTGCGAACAAGTCGGCGTTGCTTGCGTGCCTTCACAATGGTTCATTGGCCGCGCAGGGAATTATTTTGAGCGACTGGAATATTCAATCACGCGGGCATCAATGCCATATTTGCGAGCAAGCGTTTGAGGATGGCGCGGGCTACCACACGGTTTTAGCCCATGAAAACCACGAGTATCTGCGACGCGATATTTGCCACGCGTGTTGGGAGCAACAAGGCGAAGGCGCGGCGGAACGCAAGGGGTTTATTTCACACTGGCAGGGCACATACGAAGCACCACCGGAAGCCCCGCCCGAAGCGATCCAAAAGGACACCGCAGAAAGTTTACTGCGCAAGTTGCTGGAAACCGGCGACGCGCGCTGGCGCGAGGCCAGTTACATCCTCGCAGTGATGCTCGAGCGCAAACGAATTCTCAAGGTAAAAGAACAACTGCACGAGGAAGACGGGCGCGTGTTTGTTTATGAGCAGCCAAAATCCGGTGATCTATTTACCATCCCCGATCCGGCTTTGAAGATGGAGGAACTCGAGCAGGTGCAAATCGAAGTCGCCGCGCTGCTGGAGCACGGCTTGCCGGTGGAAGGCGAGGCGTGGCCGCCCCTTCCAGTGGAGCCCACGGAGCCCGAAGCTCAAACCACCGAGCCAGCTCAAACCGCCCCGTGACCGATGGCCGGCCAGGGTTCATTTCAAAAACGGTTGGGGTACACGTTCAAAGACCCCGCGTTACTGGAGTTGGCGCTGAGGCATCCTTCGGTGAGCCACGAGAAAAGCGAGCCACTCCAAAATAATCAACGGCTGGAATTTCTGGGCGACGCCGTGCTGCAACTGGTGATCAGCGCGGAGTTGTTCCGGCAATTTCCCGCGCGCGACGAGGGCACGCTGTCCAAGGCGCGCGCGCGGTTGGTCAATAAAGAAGCGCTGGCCGAACAGGCACTGTCGGTGGAGATCGGCCCTGAACTGATGGTCAGCCGCGGTGAAGAAAAGAGCGGCGGTCGTGAACGTCCCTCCGCGCTGGCCGATGCCTTTGAGGCGGTGGTGGGCGCAATTTATCTCGATGGCGGATTCACGAAAGTGGAAAAATTCATCCACACCCAATTCGCCGAAGCCTTCAAAGGCGCGGACGCCGGTCGGCACGTCGGCAATCCGAAAGGCGAGTTGCAGGAAATTTTGCAGAGCAAGAACGCGGTCGCGCCTGAGTATCGTCTTCTTGATTCACAGGGCCCGGACCACGACCGCTTCTTCGAATGCTCCGTGCGCCATTGCGGAAACGAGCTGGCGCGCGGCACCGGCAAAAGCAAAAAAGCCGCCGAAACCGACGCCGCAACCAATGCGATTGCCGCGTTTCAAGAGACACAAAAATAACCCGTGAAACCTTTGAAATTGACCCGGGCCGTTTGTAATTATAGGCTCACGAAACTTTTTTGGTATGGCGAACGACACGATACAAAATAACTACCTTGTCCCCCACGTGGTGGAACAAACCAGTCGCGGCGAACGCGGGTACGACATTTACTCCCGGCTGCTGGTCGATCGCATCATTTTTCTGGGCACGGGCATTGATGACAATGTCTCCAACGTGGTCATCGCGCAGATGCTGTTTCTGCAAATGACCGACCCCAAGAAAGACATCCACGTGTACATCAATTCTCCCGGCGGCCACGTCACCGCCGGCCTTGCGATTTATGATACCATGCAGTTTCTCACTTGCGACGTGAACACCTACTGCATCGGCCAAGCCGCAAGCATGGGCGCGGTGCTGCTCGCCGGCGGCACCAAAGGCAAACGCTTCGCGCTGCCCAACGCGAACATTATGATTCACCAAGTGCTCGGTGGCGCACAGGGGCAAGCCACGGATATGGAAATTCAGGTCAAGCATATGCTCGTTCTCAAGAAAACCCTGACCAACATTCTTTCCAAACACACCGGCAAACCCTACGAAGAAGTCTTCGAAGCCTGCGAACGCGACAACTTTCTCAGCGCCGAGGAAGCCAAAGAATTCGGCCTCGTGGACGAAGTGGTCGCCTCCCGCAAAGACGTGCCCAACCTGCCGGACAAATCTTCCACAGACGGAAAATAACCATGGCCCGACGCCAAATTACCCTTTGCAGTTTCTGCGGCAAAAGCCACGCGGAAGTCCGCAAACTGGTGTCCGGCCCCGGCGTGTACATCTGCGACAACTGCGTTGAGACCTTCAAGACCGTTCTCGACAAAGAGTTAGCCAACGATAAAACACAACCCACGCCCAAGCTAAACGTTCTCCAACCTGCCGAAATCAAAGCCGAGCTGGATCGCCATTGCATCGGGCAAGATGAGGCCAAGAAAACGTTGGCCGTGGCCGTTCACAATCATTACAAACGCATCGTGCACGAAGCCGAAGCGACCGAGGATGACGACTGCCCGCACTCCGGAGTAGAGATCGAGAAGACCAACATCATGCTCATCGGCTCCACCGGCACGGGCAAGACACTGCTCGCGCGCACGCTTGCGGGCATCCTCGATGTGCCCTTCGCCATCGCCGACGCCACCACCCTCACCGAGGCAGGATACGTGGGCGAAGATGTGGAAAATATTATCCTCCGTCTGCTGCAAGCCGCCGACTTTGATGTGAAGCGCGCCGAGATGGGCATCATTTACATCGATGAAATCGATAAAATCACACGCCGCACCGAAAACGTTTCCATCACCCGCGATGTCTCCGGCGAAGGCGTACAACAGGCGCTGCTGAAAATTCTCGAAGGCACCGTGTGCAGCGTGCCCCCGCAAGGCGGCCGCAAACATCCGCAACAGGAATACATCCGCGTGGACACACGCAACGTGCTATTCCTGTGCGGCGGCGCGTTTGTGGACCTCGACAAAGTCATTCAACGCCGGCTCGGCAATCACGTGCTCGGCTTTGGCGCGGTGGAAGAGCAAATCGAAGCCGTCGCCGATGGGCGCGAGGCGGTCAAACATGTGGAGCCGGAAGATTTGTTAAAGTTCGGTTTCATCCCCGAGTTTATTGGCCGACTCCCGATGATTTCTGTGCTGGAAGAATTGACCGAGAATCAGCTTGTCGAAATTCTTTCCGACACTAAAAGCGCCCTCATCAAGCAATACCAAAAATTGCTGTGGCTCGAAGGCGTGGCGCTTGAATTCACACGTGATGCCCTGCACGAACTTGCCGCGCAAGCCATCAAAAAAGGGACCGGCGCACGCGCCTTGCGCGGGTTGCTCGAACGGTTGATGCTCGATCTAATGTACGAGATCCCCGGCAGCGCCGACATTGAGGGCATCAAAATTACGCGCGGCGCGGTGCAAGGCAAAACCAAGCCGGTTATCCGCCGCAAACCCAAACAGGCGGCTGCCTGATTTCCCACTGTCGCCAAGCTGCGAGCAGTGGTTTGTTGCACACCCAAAATGTCCGAACCCACGCCCATTGAAAACCAGATTGCCGACCACGTGCGCGCGTTGCCACCTTCGGGAATTCGTGAATTTTTTGAATTGGTGCAGGGTCGGCCGGAAGTCATTTCGCTGGGCGTGGGCGAACCTGATTTTACAACCCCGTGGCACATCCGCGAAGCCGCCATCTTCGCGCTCGAATGCGGCAAGACGAGCTACACCTCCAACCTCGGTTTACTGAAACTGCGCGAGGCGATCAGCCGCTACGTGGCCCAACATTTTGGCCCGGAATACCATCCGGAAAACGAAATCCTCGTCACCGTTGGCGTCAGCGAAGCGCTTGATCTCGCCCTGCGCGCGCTCATCAATCCCGGCGACGAGGTGATTTATCACGAACCGTGTTACGTGAGCTATTCGCCCAGCATCGCGCTCACCCACGGCGTGCCCGTTCCCGTCGCGTGCCGTGCGGAAGAAAAATTCAGCGTCACCGCCGACGCCATCGCCGCCGTCATCACGGACAAGAGCCGTGTGCTGATGCTCAATTTTCCCACCAACCCAACCGGTGGCACGATGACGCGCACCGAATTGCAGGCCATCGCCGACCTCGCCGTGAAGCATAATCTCATCGTAATTACCGATGAAATTTATGCCGAGCTCACGTTCGAAGGCGAACACACCAGCATCGTGAGCCTTCCGGGTTTGCGTGATCGCACAATTTTTTTGCACGGATTTTCAAAGGCTTACGCGATGACCGGTTTCCGCATCGGCTACGCTTGCGGCCCCGCTGAGTTGGTCCGCGCAATGACGCGCATTCATCAGTACTCGATGTTGTGCGCCAGCCTCCCCAGCCAGGAAGCCGCGTTGGAGGCACTGCGCAATGGCGATGCGCCGATGGCCGAAATGCGCGAGGCCTATCGCCAACGCCGCAATGTGATGGTGAACGCCCTTAAGGCGATGGGGCTGGAATGCCATCTGCCGCGCGGCTCGTTTTATGCCTTCCCCAGCGTGCAATCCACGGGGTTGGATTCAAAGACATTTGCCGCAACTCTGCTGGCAGCCGAAAACGTGGCCGCCGTCCCGGGCAATGCTTTTGGCGAAAGCGGTGAAGGCTTTCTGCGCTGCTGCTTCGCCGCCGGTTTAGATCAAATCGAAACCGCAATGGAACGTATGGCGCGGTTTGTGGTAAGCACGAAAAAGGGCTGAGTTTCCTCAGCCCTCCTTCTCTGATTTTTTGACTGCTATCGAAGCAGTTGCTTCTCCAAGTAATGAACCGTCTGGCGCACGTTAGCGTCGATCTCCATTCGGTCTTTCACCAACCGGCACGCGTGCAGCACGGTGCCGTGGTCTCGCCCGCCAAAGGCTTCGCCGATGGCGCTGAGCGAGTGCTCGGTAAGTTGGCGTGAAAGATACATCGCAATCTGGCGTGGGAAGGCGATGTTTTCCGGCCGGCGTTTGCTGGTCATATCGGCCATGCGCAGGTCAAATTTCTCAACCACCTTTTTCTGGATGACTTCCATCGTGATGGTGTGCCGACCTTCTTCCTGCAGGATTTCGCGCAGCAAATTTTCCACCACATCATTGGTCAGCTCCTTGCCGGTCAGATGGGCGTAAGACGCCACGCGAATCAGCGCGCCCTCAAGGCGGCGGATGTTGGTGCGGATACGATTGGCGAGGAAAGTTAATACATCCTCGGGAATTTCCACGCCCATGCTCTTCACTTTATTGCGGAGAATGGCGAGGCGGGTTTCCACATCGGGCGGCTGGAGATCGGTGACCAAGCCCCACTCAAAACGACTCACGAGACGATGCTCGAGGTTTTGAATCTCACTGGCCGGCCGGTCGCACGTGAGTACGAGTTGCTTATGAGCTTCGTGCAGCGCATTGAAGGTGTGAAAAAATTCTTCCTGAATGCGCTCCTTGCCGGCGAGAAACTGAATGTCATCAATCAATAGAACATCAGTTTGCCGATATTTTTTGCGAAACTTAACCAGTTGATTATCCTGAATGGCAGCGATGTATTCGTTGGTGAATTTCTCGGAAGACACATAAGACACCTTGGCCGCCTTTTTGGCCCCCGCCACGTGTTGACCGATGGCGTGCAGCAAGTGCGTCTTGCCCAAGCCCGTGCCGCCGTAAAGAAAGAGCGGATTGTACGCCTTGCCCGGTTGCTGCGCCACGGCCATCGCGGCGGCGTGGGCGAAACTGTTATTGTTGCCCACCACGAAGGTTTCAAACGTGTTGCGCGGGTTAAACATCAGGTCGCCATCGCTGGCTTTACGTGTGGAGGTTTTCCGTCCTTTGGCCGGTTTGGCGGTCGCGGTCGCGGCGCCATTTCCGCCGGCGGCAACCTTGAACTTAATGTTGAGATTACGCCCACTGGCCTGGGTGAGGGCATCCTGCAACAGCTCAAGATAGTTATCCTTCAACCACACCTCCGAGAATTCATTGGGCACCTCGAGGGTGATGGAAGATTGGTTAAGGGAAACTGGTTGCACCGAAGAGAACCACAAATTGTAGGTCTCGGTGTTGAGCAGGGTACGGATTTGTTTTGTGGTTTTGGTCCAGATTTTTTCGACAGTGGCCTGCATCTTTTTTTGTTTTCGTCGCTAAATGTTAAAATCAAATTGTTTATTCACAGTGCCGACGCATCGTCGACGTGGGCCCAAAGGCCCGGTTGGGTTGCCCTTGCGGGCGGGTGGCAAATCACCCTTTGTGTCTCGCTCCATCTCTCGACACCACTTCCCGGCAAGAAGCATTGCTGCTCGGTTTGCTGGGACGCGGCGCAATGTGTATGCGATCGGCACATCAGTTGCCACGCCAAGCTATTAACTTTTGTTCACGCCTTGTTCACACGCCGTCTTCGGGCTTGACAAAGCCAAAAGCACCGCGCCTTTTACGCATGTTATTGGTATAAAAATACTCATAATAAATAATATATTACTCCCTGAGCTCAATGAAGCGATGAAGGTGCGTGCGAAGATTTACACCGCCTCATCACCAGTCTCTCCGGTGCGAATGCGAATGGCGTTTTCCACGTTGGACACAAAAATCTTCCCGTCGCCGATCTTGCCGGTGGCAGCCGCCGCTTGGATGGCCTGCACGGCGTTATCCGCCTGACCATCGGGCACTACGAGTTCCAGCTTCAGTTTGGGAAGAAAGTCCACCGTGTACTCACTGCCGCGGTAAATCTCCGTGTGGCCTTTTTGCCGGCCGAAGCCTTTCACTTCGGCCACGGTCATGCCCACAATCCCCAGCTCCGTCAAAGCCGCTTTCACGTCTTCAAGTTTAAAGGGTTTGATGATGGCATCGATGCGCTTCATTTTGTACAGGTTGCTGGGAGGGATGTTAACAACTCGCACGAAGCTGTAAACCGGAATCGTATTTTTTCTAAAAATAAATTTTCAACTTTTTGTTAGATTCGGAATCGACAAGTTTTTGAAAGCAATCTCGACAGCGCTCCGTTGCCCCGCTAAATCTTCCGCCGATGGGTTTGCTCTACCGCCATTGCCTCCGACCGCTGCTGTTTTGGCAGGAATCGGAGGCCGTTCACAACCGCGTTTTACGGGGGCTTTCCCTCACCGCACGCCTGCCCGCGTTGCCGCTGCTCACCGATGCGCTCTATGGCGCGCCGGATTTGCCGGTGTCTTTGGCTGGGCTGAATTTCCCAAATCCAATCGGGCTTGCCGCCGGGATGGACAAGGCCGCCGCCGCTGTGCCGGTGTGGGAGCGGCTCGGATTCGGCTTCGCCGAGCTGGGCGGCGTCACACGTCACGCGCAGATTGGCAATGACACCCCTCGAATGTTTCGCGCCGTGGCAGACCGCGCATTGGTCAATCGGATGGGCTTCAACAATCCCGGCGCCGAAGCGATGGCTGGGGCGCTGCGCGGCTGGCGCGCACGAGAGCAATGGCCCGTGCATCCCATCGGCATCAACCTCGGCAAATCGAAGATCACGCCGCTGGAAGAAGCGGCAGAAGATTATGCGTTTTCGTTGAGTGCGCTGCAGGGCTTGGCGGATTTTTTTGTGGTCAACGTCAGCTCGCCCAACACGCCCAACCTGCGCGCGTTGCAGGACAAAAGTGCGCTGGATGAAATCCTAAAAACCCTCCGCGCGGTGAATGCCGACGTGCCGCTCTTGATAAAAATCGCGCCCGATTTATCCGCCGAAGCCATCGACGATGTGCTCGACCTCGCCACCACCCATTCCCTCGCCGGCATCGTGGCCACCAACACCACCATCGAGCGGCCTAATACCGGCGACGCACAGTGCAAAAAAATCTATGCCGAAACCGGCGGCCTGAGCGGCGCACCCTTGCGCATGCGCAGCACAGAAATCATCGCGCACATTTACCAGCACACCAACGGCAAGCTGCCCATCATTGGCGTGGGCGGCATTTTCACGGCGGACGACGCGTGGGAAAAAATCACCGCCGGCGCCAGTCTCGTGCAAGTGTACACCGGCCTCGTTTACGAAGGGCCGTCCATTGCCAGCGACATCGTCCGTGGGCTGAAGGCGCGGATGGAAAAAGAAGGCGTACGATCGTTGAGCGATTTGGTGGGTTCGGCGGACTCGCAAGCTCGTCCCTCCAAATAAACGTACCCGCCCTTGGAGGGACGAGCTTGCGAATCCGGGGTGTGACTTAATCGTTTCTCAACCGATCTTCAACAATTGCCATAATCCGCGCGCTGGTTTCCTCGGGCGTTTCACCGGCGTTATTGATCACCGTGGCACCGTCGGCGATCATCAACGGCGAGGCGGCACGGGTGCTGTCGCGTTGGTCGCGCGCGGCGAGATTGTCCTGCACGCCATCGGCATCGCGGCGGGCTTGGCGCACGGCGGCGGCGGCGTCCATATAAAATTTATGCAGCGTCTCGGGAAAAATGTTGGACCCAATATCACGCCCCTCCATTACGAGATTGCCGAATTGCACGCACGATCGCTGGCGTTCCTTCATCCAATCACGCACAAACGGCACGGCCGCCACGTGACTCACGGCGGCGCTGGTTTCCTTCGTGCGAATTTCTGCCTCCGGGAAAACTCCATCCACCGCCAGCCAAATACTGCCCTCACGATTCGCTAACTCCGCCGGCCAATCACGGCACAGCGCGGCGACGGCCTCGGCATCGTAGACATCAATTTGTTTTTGCAACGCGTGCCAGGCGAGGGTGCGGTACATCGCGCCGGTGTCCACGTAGGCGTAGCCCAGCGCGGCGGCGATGATTTTGGCGTTGGTGCTTTTGCCGCTGGCGCTCGGGCCGTCGATGGCGATGACAATGGGATCACTCATGATTCTGCAAACAATTCATCTCCCGCCAGCACGTTGCCCTCGGCATCGCGGATCTCCGCGCCCAATTCGCTGGCGAGTTTTTGGAAAAAGTTGGGGAAGGTTTTTTTCACACACGCAGGATTGCGTAGACGAATGCCGCTGATTTTCAGCCCGAGCATTGCGAAACACATCGCCATTCGGTGGTCATTGTACGTGTCGATTTCCGCGCCGTGCAATTCAGGCGAAGGCTCGATGTGCAGTGTGTCGCCTTCCTCGGTGATGCGCGCGCCGCACTTGGTCAACTCCGTGCGGAGGGCGTGGACGCGTTCGCATTCCTGTACGCGCAACCGATGCAGCGCGGGGAAGCTCACCGGATGCTCGGCCAACGGCGCGAGCACGATGGCGGTCATAATGCTGTCGCCAAGGTCGGTGTTATGCGCCACCTCGCGCGGCAGATTAATGAAGCGCGGAAACTGCGCGTCAATCTGCCAACCGGTGAGCGGCCAGTGCGCCACCTCGACCTCTTCGTGAAAGCAATTCACTCCCCAAAAATAACTGCCGCTGGAAGCATCCGGTTCGATTTCAAACTCGCCCCCCGCGTGCGGGAAGGCCTCGATGAGTTCGCGCGTCATGTTCAGGTAAGGCGCTTCGTCTGCGTTGTCGCCCACGACGTCGATAATCCACATACCCGCGCGCGCCGAGAGCAACAGCGCGCTTGCGAACTGCGAGCTGTGTTGAAGGCTTACCGAGCAAACCGCTTCGCGCGGGCCGGTGCCGTGAAACACCGCCGGCAACAAATCGTCCCCGTTGCTTTCAGAATCAATGCGATACTTCATCCGGCGCAGCGCGTGAAATAATTCGCCCTGCGGCCTTTCGTGCATGCGCTCGGTGCCGCTCAATCGAACTGCGCCGTTGGCAAGGCAAACGAATGCGCCGAGGAATCGCGCCGCCGTGCCGGCATTGCCCGCAAAAATTTCCAGCGGTGCCTCCGCTGTGCCCGCGTTGCGCACACGCCCGCCGAGGCCCTGCACGGTGAGGGTTCGATTACACGGCTCGGCGGCATCCTCCGCCACGTCAATTTCAAAACCCAGCAGCCGCAGCGCGTCCACCATGATTTGCGTATCCTCACTCCACAACGCGCCGGTGAGCCGCACCTCGCCATCGGCAAGCGCCGCCAAAATCAGCGCGCGATTGGTGATGCTCTTCGAGCCGGGAACCGTCACATCCGCCGTCACGGGGCCGGCCAATGGCACAATCTCGATTAAGTCGGGCAGGGGCATTATTTATTCTCCCCATCGGCCAACCAACTGTCACGGGCGATTTGGCCTTCGGTAAAAAATTCCTCCAACGCCGCCGCGTCCTTTTCCGACAACGCGGTTTTCAATCGATCAATTTCCGATTGTAAACCCTCCAGCGCGGCGATGATCGCATCAGAGTTATCCCGGGTGATGTCGCGCCACATCTCCGGTGAACCGGAAGCCAGCCGCGTGGTGTCGCGAAAGCCCGTGCCGAAAAAATCACTTTCGCCCGCACGCGGGGCAGCCAGCACCGCGTTCACCAAAGCGCTGGCCAACACATGCGGCAAATGACTCGTGCGCGCCACGATAGCATCGTGATTGGCCGCGGAAAGATTCACCACGCGACTGCCCAGAGCAGTCCAAAAATTCGAAAGTGTTTCCACCATGGCCGCATCGCTGACCTCCGTGGGCGTCACCGCGCAAACCGCGCCTTCGAGCAAATCGCCGCGCGCATGGATCACGCCCGCCTTTTCCGAACCGCACAGTGGATGACTCCCCACAAAGCGCGGCAACACCGGCTCCACCGCCGTCACCACGCTGGCCTTCACGCTGCCCACATCCGTGACGATTGTGTCCGCCGCCAAATGCGGTTTGATGGCTGCCGCCAATTCGCTCATTTGGCCCACGGGCGTGCAAAGAATAATCAGACCCGCATCAGCCACCGCGTTGGCGACATCGAGCGTGGCCTCATCCACCACCCCCGCCGCCAGGCATTCGGCGATACTTTCCTCGCGCCGCACCAGCCCGCAAACACGCGCCGCCACACCGCGCTGCTTCGCCGCCAGCCCAATGGAACCGCCGAGCAAGCCCACGCCAATGAGAGTTATTTTTTGGAAATGCACCGGCGGGATAATGAGGGGGGAATGACCAATGACCAAGACCCAAAACCCAAGGAAGCCCCAAAACTCAAATCCCATTGGGTCATTGGAACTTGGTCATTGGAACCTGGTCATTTTCTCGCGCACCCGCGCGAGAATCACTTCCGCCAAACCCGCCTCACTTCCGATGGCCTCGGTGTACCATACCAATTTCCCTTTCCGCTCGGTGGGGTTGCGCCACGTGGGTTGGGCGGCGGTGAGCCGTTTTTTCACGCGAGCTTCAGGTTCGCCGAGCAGCACGGGGATGTCTTCCACCGTGTGCAACCCGTCGGCGATAAAAAAGGGAACCATCACCATGTTCGGCGCATCGGTGGCGGTGAAGCAATCGGCGATGAAAGGCGCTTCTTCCATAAAGACCGGCAGTACGTCGGAATATTCGCCCAGTGCGGCGATGGCCTCCACCTGGGCCTCGATGGCCTTGCGGGAGTTGGCGTTTTTCCCGGTGCCGTGGCCGGCAATGAACAGGGCCGTCTCGGCGGGCTTGGGAGCGCGGGGGAAAGGATGTTGGGCGATTACTTCCCGCGCGCGGGCGAGCAGTACGTCGGTCATGCTCGCGTGGGTGCCGATGGGGTGACAGTAGATTATCGTGCGGCCGTCGATTTGCTGGATGCGTTCGTAATCGATTTGACCGGCTTTCGCGAGGCCGAGGCGGTGGGGAATGGTTTGCTCGGTGAAATGGCCTTCGCTGATGGTGACGGGCACCACGAAAATTCGTTGCGCGGAAACGAGCTTGGGCACGTCATCAATTTTGGGTTGCTCCAAATTAAAGGCACAGACGACTTCGGCAAAGATGTTGCGCGCGCGCAGTTCATCGGCGAGGCGGCGGGTGGGGGCGCTGGATTGATTATTCACCGTGCTGCCGTGGGCAATAAGCACCAGCGCATCATTTGCTAAATGTGAAAAATCGTCAGCCATCGGCGCGGACAGTGTCGCGCGGGCGGCTCACGAGGCAAAGGCTTTTTGATAGAGCCCCGTGAAATCAGCCGCCGTGATGTCGCGCGGGTTGAAGCTCGCGGTCCATTGGGCGGCGGCTTCCTCCGAAAGCGTCTCCAGTCGCGCGGCGTCTACGCCGACGGCAGTGAGATCGCGCGGAAGGCCCGCGGTGTCCAGCAACGTTTCCAGCGCTTGGGCCAGCGATTCCGGTGCAGGCGTGCCGTTGTGAGCGGCCACGGAGGTGCCTTCCACAAACTCAGCGTACGCCTCGGCGATGGCTTCGTCGCCGGCATTAAAGCGCACCACGTGCGGCAGCATCATTCCGACGGCTTGGCCGTGCACCACGTGGTGATGCGCGGTGAGCGGGTTGGCCGCTGAATGCGCCGCACCTAACATACTGTGCTCGATGGCAGTGCCTGCGTAGGCCGCGCCGAGGAGCATTTGGCCACGAGCCTCAAGATCGTCCGGCGACTCCAGCACGCGACTGAAACTTTCCAACATCATCTGAAATGCCGCGCGCGAATATTTCAGCGAGGTCTCGTTGCGCTTGCGGGTGACGGCAGTTTCCACCGCGTGCGCGATGGCGTCGATGCCCGTGCAAGCAGTGACGCGGGCGGGTTGGGAAACTGTGAGTTCGGGGTCAAGGATTGCCACCTTCGCTAATGCCTTCGGATCGCCGCACGCCATTTTTTGGTGCGTGGCGTTGTCGGCAATAAGCGCGAAGCTTTGGCATTCGCTGCCCGTGCCGGCGGTGGTGGGAATCATAATTGACGGCAGCATCGGCTGGCTCGCCTTGCCGACTCCCCAATAATCCTTCATTGCGCCGCCATTGGTGAGAATGAAATTGCAGCCCTTCGCGGTGTCCATCGAACTGCCGCCACCAAGGCCGATGATAAAATCAATCGCATCGGCTTTTGCCACTGCCACGCATTCGTCCACGCAAGCAGTGGTGGGATTTTCTTTCGAGCGATCAAACACCGAAACCCGAATGCCCGCCGCCTCAAGATTTCCGCGCACCCCCCCCGCGTGCCCGGCGGCCACGATGCCGGAATCCGTGACGAGCAGCGCCTTCGTTGCGCCCAGTTCACTCGCCAACTCGCCCGTTTGCGCCACGCTGCCATTGCCAAAAACCAGCCGCAGGTGCGGATGATTTTCCAGCAATGGATTTACAGCGGGATCGCTCACGGGCAAATTATGACGTCTCGTGTGGGGCGCTTGTTCAGCCGCCGTTGCCGAGGCGCTGCAGCCGCTCGTCGGTGGTTTGGTAGGCGCGGGCTTTGAAGAGGAAATCAATGATGCTGCCTTCGTGGGGTTGGAGCCAGTTGAGGGCGATGGTGGGGATGGCCCCGACATTGAGGCGATCGATGTTCGTGGCGTCGGTGAGCTGGGCGGCCCACGCCTCATCGTTGGTGATGGCGGAGGCCACGAGCGTGCCGCCGATTTTTTCGATCATCTGTTCCTGCGGGCATTCCACCACCGTGGTGAAGGGAAACATGTATTCGGTGTTGGCCATTTTCAGGTCCGGCGAGTCGCAATGCAGGATCGTCGGGCGGATGTAATCGCAGCGCTCCATTTGCTCGAGCCGCGGGCCGTGCTTTTCGGTGACGTGCGTGGTGCCGTTCTCTTGACAGCCTTCCTCGATCATCCCCCAAATCGCCTCGGCCTGGCCGGGGACGGTGAAGGCGGCGAGGCCGGCCTCGGGGTCGGTGGGGTCTTTGACTTCGTATGGGCCGATTTTTTCGGCGAGGGCTTCGGCGATTTCCTTGGTGTGACGGGAGGCCCAAACGCCGGAGCAGTTGATGCAGCCGCGGCCGCTGTTTTTGTAAATGCTGTCGGCCATCAAATCGAGGTGGTCCTCCCATTGATCGACCACATCGTCGCCCAGCAAAATTTTGCTGTAGCCGGGGCCGTGCACCTGGACCTGTTCGTTGCCGGAATAGTTATTGACCGTTTGCGTGCTGCCAAAAATCATCACACGCCCGCAGCGCGAAACCGTTTCCGCGCCCATGTCGCCGCCGCCGGGGTAAATGCCGATGGCTTCCTTGGGCACGCCGGCCTCAGTGAAGGCGGCAAACATGCGGTAGGGCGTCCACGGCTCCTGCGGCCCGGGCTTGAGCACGAGGCCGATCTGCATCGGGATGACGGGCATCCAAAGGGTGTGCACGCCGGGCGAGTTGGAGGGCAGCACCATGCCCAGCACGGGCGACTGCGCCTGATAGCTCACCGGCACCCCGCGTTCCTCCACGCCGTAGCCGCGCTGGAGAATATCCAAATCCAGTCCGCGCGTGAGGGCATCATAAATCTGGTCCATGTGGTTCAACACGAAGTGGTTCTTCTCCATGTTGAATTTGCACATGTGCTCGGGCAGGCCGGTGGAGGCGGATTGTTGGCGGGCGAAATCGTCCGGCGTCTGTTCGCCATCGCCGAGCGGCAGGGTGGCGTTGAGGTACAGGTCGCCGGCCTTTTTCATCATCTCAATGAGATCCTTGATGGGAATCTCGCGGAGCACTTCGCGGGCGCGATCGGCCTTGCGCATGTCGCGCGCGAGCAGTCCGGGATTGGCTTGACCCACCTTGGCCAGCACTTCGCCGGTGCGGTGGTGGATGACCTCATCGGTTTCGAGGCTTTCGTACGGTTCGCCCCAGCGTAAAACAGGAATGTTAATCATGATTTAAAATTTGGTTTTCTAGTAAACACCCTCGACAATTTTTTTCGTTAATGCACCGAAGGGGCGCACCTCAGCCACGCCGTCCCACGGGTATTGTTCAATGGGTTCGCGGCGGATGGCTTCGTCGCGCTCGAGGAAACGCGGCATGAAAAATTCCTTTGTCAGTGTGGTCAACTCCACGCGGCCCCACTCGCCGTATTCCACGGGCGCGTTGGTGTCCGGGTTTAGCACCCGCATCGAAGCGCGCGGCTGCGGCGCGTAGTAAGTGATGGAATATTTGTCCTCGGCGGTGAGCGGTTTGTGCTTGGCCAGCCCCATCAGCGTGTTGCCGTAGGTGGGCACGAAGCCGATTTTGTTTTCCAGCAACTCCTCGCACAGGAACCGCGTGTACTGCGGATCCATCGTGGTGCCGCCGCAAAACACGCCGCGCACGCCGGCATCGTAAAGACTGCTACCCTCGTTCTCGTAACGCTCGGCGATGCTCTCCAGCAATTTCGGCGTAGTAAACAGCGCGCTCACCTGACGGTTTTTCATAATCGTCATGGCTTGGTCGACGACGTGCTCCATGTACGCCTTGGCCTGGTCAAACTGTTTCTCGCTGATCAACCGCTTCACCCAACGCGGATCGAGATCGACAAAGTAGCAAGAGCACCCACGCACATTGGCCAGATGCTCGATTGACAACCGCAGCCGGCGCGGCCCCGTGGGGCCAACCATCAGCCAGTAGTGGTTCCGCGGGAAAGCAGCGTCGTCCAGCGTGTCCGAAAACTCGCTGTAATCGATCTTGTAATCCTCCCAGCCGATGCGTTGCTTAGGCATACCGGTAGTTCCGCCAGTTTCGAAAATGCTGAAGGGCTTCCCCGCAAATGCCTTGGGCACCCACACTTCCGGCTGCTGGTCGCGCAGCCATTCGTCCTGAAAGTTCGGGAACTTCGCCAGTAAATCGTCGAGGCACTTCACCTCCGCAGCCGGATCCCAGCCCGCGTCCCTGGCCCAATCCAGCCAGAACGGGCAACCGGTTTCCGGCGAGAAATGCCACTGCACAATCTCCGCTACATGCGCATCAAGCGCGACTTTTGCTTCGTCAATTTTTTGATTTATTTCAGACATAAAATTTTCGGACGCACTTTCGCCATCCAAGATTCAGTTCACGTTAACTCCCCTGCCGCGAACGCCGGTCATTTGAGCCCCTCGAGTTATTGGCCCGCGGGAAAAATCGATTCACCAAACGCGCCTCTGGCGGCTTGCTGCACAACGAGCCCATCACCAACGCCGCCGCCGAGGCCAGCGTGAGCGGCGCGATGGGCATCATCCCCAGAACCAAAAAATGTTTGTCTGCGCCGTAGCCGGATTGGTGGAACCAATAAACCCAAAGACCAGTCGTCACCGCCATGCACGCGTACACGCCGACTGCCGTCACGCGTTTCCAATACAACGCTGCGAACACAATCGGGAACAGCGCGGTGAACCCCGTGAAACACCAAATGCCAAGGCCGAACACGCTGGCGGTTTCCATCAGTGCCAGTGAAGCGAGGTATGCCACCGCCACCACGCCGATCACGAACCACCGCGCGAGCATCAGCTTATCCGCGTCGCTATAATAATCCTTGCCGCGTATGGGGATGATGATGTCGTTAGTGAACATCGTCCCGAGACAGGCAAATTGAGAATCCAACGAAGACATAATCGCCGCCAACACGCCGGCCATCAGCAGCCCCAGCAGCCACGGGTTGGCAATTAAATTCACCATCGTCCCCAGCACTTCGCTCGGATTCGATATGGAAATATCTCCGGCCGCCGCCAGTCCCGCCGCCCACACGCCAATTAAAATGCACGGCAGCCACACAATGGCGATGCAGATAGGATGCGCCACGATGGCGAGCCGAAACGTTTTGGCATCCTTCGCCGTGAGCCAATGCTGGAACACGTGCGGGAACATCCCGATGCTAATCGGGATAAACAAAAACGTGATGAACACCAAATGCGACATTGAAGATTTGGGCTCGGCAGGCTCCGGCGGCTCAATCATTTCTTCCCCGCTTTCCGCCGAATGGTTCATCGCCTCCATCATTTCTTCTTGGTACGCCTCCAAGTTCTGCTTGTGCTTAGCAATTGCGCCGGGATGCACGCCGCGCGCGAGCCGTTCGGGTTTGTGAATTTCCACATATTCGGTGGCGCGTTTGATGTTGTAAATGATGCCGGCTTCTTCGGGCTTATACTCTGGATTTTTTTTGGCCACAGCAGATGAAATCATCAGAAACGCCACCACGCCGGTGAGCATGAACACCAGCGTTTGAAATGTATTTGCCCAAGCCGTGCTGCGGACGCCGCCCAGGAAAACGTAAGTGAGCACCACGCCGCAGACGACGAAGCCGGTGATCCACGGGGGAATGCCGTTGGCGTTGAACATCCCCTTCGTGGTGCCCTCCACAAAATTGCCGGCGCTGATGATGCCAATCAACAAATATGGAATGATAAGCAGCACGAGCAAAACGAAGAGCACGGTGCCGAGCGTTTGGGAATTGAAACGGTCACGAAAAAACTGCACTTGGGTGACATAGCCGTTGCGTTTACCGATCGCCCAAAGGCGCAGGCCGATGATAAAGAAAATTGCCGAGTGAATGATGCCGCTCCACGCGGCCACCGCGCCGTACGTGGCCACGCCGGTGACGAAGGCCTTGCCGGAGGACCCGACCAGCGCGAAGCCGGTCATGGTGGTGCCGAATACGCTCATCAACAACATAAACGAACCGATGGAGCGGCTGGCCACAAAGTAATCTTTGCTGGTACCCCGAAAAAATTTGCTGCTAAAAATGCCGAGGGCGAGCAGTAAAACGAGGTAACCCAACACAATCCAAAATGGGATGGCGGAAGTGGAAGCAGCGAAAATGATCATTCAGTTTTTAAGAAAGATTGTTGGGAGAATTGGGGTTGCTTTGGCCGCTTTGGCTGCTGCCACTGCGACGGCCTCGGCCGCCACGGCGCCGGCGTGAGCGGCTTTCGCTGCTGCTATCACTGCTGCGCTCGGTGCGTTCGCCGCGATTGTCGGAGGGGCGATAGTCTCCACGGTTTGAGCGATCCCGACCGCCGCGCCGATTGTCGCCGCGGTTGCGCCCACCTCTGCGATTTTCGCCCGCGCTGGCCCAGGTTTCCAGTTCGGTGGGCCACGCTTTCCAGACGGCGAGGAACCACACGGCAGCGGTGGCAAAGGAGAGCGCGACTTGGTAGCCCAACCCGGCGGGGATGCCGAGGATGAGGTCGTGTTCTTTTTGCACTTCAGAAAGAAGCGGCCAAATTAACCAGTCCTGATGCAACCAAGCAAGGGACACCACGAGGGCGACGGTCAAATATCTCATTTTGGTGGAGCCTTACTTGGAGGCGGATTTTGCAGGCAAGGCCACGGCGTATAGATGCGTTTGAGTGCCGATGTACAGCGTACCGTTCGCGACGATCGGTGAGGAATAAATCGGCACGAGCATATTGGTCTCAAAAATAGGCTCGTCGTTTTTGGGATGGAAATCCGCCTTGAGCGGCAGGATGGTGAAATCACCGTCCTCGTCGCCGATGAAGATTTTGCCATCGGCGATGAGTGGGCTGCCCCACATGTGCGCCTTGGTGTCGTGCACCCAATGTTCCTTGCCCGTTTTAGAATCAAGGCAGTAAACGTAGCCGGTATAATCGGCGGCGACAAGCAGGCCGCTAGCGGGATCGATGGCGCAGGTGGAAATGGTGCGCTGAATTTTCCGGTAGTCCCACACCTTCGCGCCGGTGTCTGCGTTGATACAGGTAAGATTACCAACGCCTTCTCCATGCTCGGGATCCTGCCCGATGGCCACATACACGTGCCCATTGTGAAACGTCGGCGTGGCGATCAACTCGCTCGGGCCATCGGCGGCGGGGTACTTGATGGTCTCGCCCTCCTTGTCCTTTTTGTATTCGGCCGGCACGCAGTCGAAGCTCCAAAGTTTTTTCAAGATTTTGAATTTCTCACCGGCCTCTTCCTCCTCGATAAATTCATTGGCGGAAAAGGCGTAGAGAACACCGTCGCCACCGGCGAAGAACACCGCATCCTTGCCCTTCACTTTGCCGCGCGAGGGGCTGGACCAGTTGCAGTGCATGATGTTGGCGCCGATGCCCTCGGATTCCTCGGCCACGAGGCTGCCGTCCTTTTTGTTGAGTACCACGAGGCAGGGCGACTGGGGCGCGGGAATGTTCAGGTGGCTCCAGTCCTGGCCGTTGGAGGTGGTGCAGAAAAGGTAATCGCCCATAATGAGCACGGAGCTGCTGGCGATGTTATGCGGGAACACACCCAGCTCGGCCCGCATATCGAACCGCCAGATGACGTCCGCATCCATTGGCGAAGGCGGCAGCGGCTCCTTGCCTTTGTCGACCATGAACGTGCTCTCGCCCTGAAAGCCTTGGTTGCCGTTCTTCATTCCCTCGGTGTCGAGACAAAGAATCTCGCAGCGGTTGGCGACCACGTACACGCGGTTGCCCTCCACCGCCGGGCTGGAACAAATGCCGAGATATTCCCAGTCGCTCACCTTGCCCGCGCCGAGCTTGGGCACCACCAGTTGCCACTCCAGCTCGCCGGTTTTTTCATCGAGACAATACACAATGCCGCGGTCGCCAATGTGCCGTTTGTCGCGCGGCGTTTCGTTGTTCGTCCCCACAAACACTTTACCGCCGGATACAGTGGTGTTGCCATACGCCTGACTACCCAGCTTGGCGGCCCAGCGCACGTTTTTGGTGGTGGCCATGTCAATCTCCTCCGTGCCCCGCACAAATTTGCCGGGATCGAAGCTCGCGGCAATGCCTTGCTCCGGTGAAAACAAATTACCGCCGCCGTTGCGCGACCACACCGGCCAATCCTCACCCGCCACCAACGCAGCCGACGTTCCGGGAGCGGGTGGGGTGGTGGTGGTGCCAGTCACACTTGGATCGGGTGTGCCGCCCCCGTCGTCGGTTTTACAATTGGTTTGCGTCACAATGATCGCGGTAGCCGCAAGCACGCTTACGCCACCCATCACGAATAATGATTTTTGATTCATATCTTTAATAAATGTTTTCCGTTAATTTTTGTTAATCGAAATATTGTCCATGTATACGCGGAAGAGGCTTTGCGGCGAAAAACCGATGATGCCGGGTGCGCCTTTTTTATGTGCGTTTTTGTGTTTCACTTCGAGGGTCCACACCTTCGGCTCCGGCTCGTCTTTGGGCCATGCTTTGGCGCGAATAGTGCCGGTGCCGTCGACCGCGATGTCCACGCGGCTTTTGAGGCGGTACCATTTCTTGGGCGACCAGCGGAACGGCACGCTTGCTTTCACGCGCTCGTGATTGCTGCTCACCTCAAGAATTTGTTGGTTGCCAACCAGCGTGATAAAGTAACGCTGATTCATCACCCCGATGTTGCCTTTCACACGGCGACTGCCATCAGTCATCACGTCGGCCTCGATGGTATAATTACTGGAATCGGGATCACCAAAAATCGTAATCGCACGCTGGAATAAAACACGGTCCAACGTCTTGGCAAATACCTTGTTACCGTCCAACTCGCGTACTTCCCACTTAAGGCGCGCGCCCGTCCACGCCAGCGGCGGGTAGGCAAATTTCACGCCGTCGGTTGGATGATCCACCGTGAGCTTGAAGCTCTCGAAATCCTGCGTGTACGGAATCTTCGGCAGAATGCGCCCGCGCAGCAACCCGCTCAGCCCGCCCGCGGTGGCCTTGAACGCGCCCGCACTGCCAACATTTTTGGCTTCAGCCGTGATGGCATTGTCGTTCACGCCGGCGTTCATGCTGGTTTTTACTTTGGCGGTGGGCGGGATGTATTTTTCAAACTCCGCCGGTACGTTGCGCTTCACCACGTTGCCGTTGGCATCAATCGTGTTGACGGTGAGCTTGATGGTTTGGCCGGGCTTGAGCAGCACATCACCGGGCACAATTTGCAATGCCACAGCTTTGCCGGCGTTGGCGGACGACGCGGCGGGCAGCATGGCTTTAGGTTGCTGGCCAGTGGCTGCGCCAAAGCAGTAGAGTTTGGTTTTGGTGTGAATGTAAATTTTGCCGTTCCACGCGACGGGTGAGCCAAGAATGCCGCCGTCGAGCTGCGTTTCGCTGACGATGTCCGCATCATCATCGCCGGGTTTCACCACCAGAAAACGGCCATTCGGAAAGCCGAGATACAAATGTCCGTCGGCGTACAGCGGTGAGGAATGAATCTGGTCGTTGTTAATTTTTTTGGCGAAGAGTTCCTTGCCGGTTTTAATGTCCACGCAAACGAGCACGCCGGTTTTGCTCACTTGATAAACACGGCCATTGGCCATTGCGGGGCTGCTGGTGAACATCGCGTGTTGCAGCCGCCATTTTTCCCACGCCTTGCCATCGGCGATTTTAAGGTCTTTGTCTTTTAGGATTAACTGTGGCTCGCCGGACGCGGGGAGTTTCGTGGGCAGCTTGATGCCAACCATTCGACCTTCGCCCGAGCTATCGATATTCTCCTTGCCGTGTATGGCCACGAGCGTGTCGCCCTCCACCACCACAGAAGCATTCACGCCCCCCTGCGAAAGTTGAAAGCGCCACAGCGGCTGGCCGGTGCGCACGTCCACGCACACCACATTGCCGTCGCCCGTGCCGGCATAAAACACGCGCCGCGCGCCCACGTTGGCGAGCACCGGTGTGGAGAAGGAGCTGTCCTTCGGCCCCACGCCCGGCGTGCTGGCCCAAACGGGCGCGCCGGTTTTTTTCTTGAAGGCATAAAAGCGATCGCGCGCGGGACCTTGCTTGCCCCAGTAACTCGTCACGCCGCGCACGATGACGAGGTCGCCATCAATCACCGCCGCGCCGGTGCGGCCATTGGGAAACGTCAGCCGGCCGAAGCGTTCCATTAGCGAATACTCCCATTGGATTTTCCCGTCGGGTGAAAAACATTTCACGCCGCCGTTGGTGGTCATCAAATAAATCCAACCGGTCACCGGGTCGATGGTCGGCGCGCCGACGCTGTAGCGGCTGTAAACCGTGTCGCTCAAATAATCATTATAGCCGTGTTCCCAAATTGTTTTCCCGTCCGCCTCATTGAGGCACTGCAGCACCTCCTGCAAGTCCGTCCCCGCGCCCCGATAACCCCACGTGTACACGCGCCCATCAGCGATCACCGCGTGGCCGCGCCCGGCGATGTCGTGCGTCCACAACGCGTCAGCAGCCTTAATGGATTTCGGTAAATCAGTGGCATCCGTACGCCCCGCCTGATGCGGCCCGCGCCAATTGGTCCAGCCAGTGACCGCGGCACGGGGGGTGAAGGTGGAAAAAAATATGAGCGCCGTCAGCGCGGAGAGTTTAAAAATCTTCATCATCATTTGTTGTTTGTGCGACCTCCGGACACACGAGCCAAGGGTGAAGCGTGTGCCGGTTTCGCAGGTCCGGGGGGAGTAATGGCTTTACTCGCTGGGAAAAGCAAGGCAGAAAACGTACCTGTACGTACGATTAATTTGAATAAAGAAATGGCTATCGAAGAATTTAACGACGAACTCCCGATCGACGCCCCCGAGCGCAAGCGCCTGCCGCTGCTGCTACGCCGCGCCTGGTACGGGCTCAACCAGACCTTTCGCCGTAGCATCAGCCACGCCGGGGCCACGCCCGATCAGTTCACCGTGCTGCGCACCCTCAGCGAAGGCGATCCCGTCGGCCTCACCCAAAGCGAGCTCACACGAAAAATGAGCAGTGACCCCAATACCGTGGCGTCGCTCCTTGAGCGAATAGAAAAATCCGGCTGGATTGAGCGCAAGCCCCACGAGACCGACCGCCGTGCCAACCGCATCTTGCTGCTGCCCGCCGGTGCTGAGAAACTGGTGGAATTGCGCGGCATCGCCAAAAATCTCCAAGCCAACCTTCTCGGAAGTCTCCCCGAAACCAAGCGCGAACCGTTCCTCGAAGAACTCGCCCAAGTCGCCGATGCCTGCCAAGCCGCCGCTGAAGAAGCCGCACGAAAGAACCGCGACTAGCCATACCATCAGTCTCCGGCAGGGAAGGCGTACTCTTTGAGCGGCCCACTTACCGATCATTTTTAACCACAAAAAAACCGCCCCGAAGGGCGGCCCTCTTCAGAGAGGTTAATTGGTTTAGTTCATTCAGGAACCTCCGTTGCCGTCACCATTGCTTTCGCCGGGCGTTTCGGTGTTGCCGGGCGTGACTGTGCCGCTCTCAGGGGTTGAGGAAGGCTTGGTTTCAGCCCCCGGTTTTTCATCATTTTGGCCGGCCATTTCGTTTTCGTTGTCGCCCACGACTTGTCCCGCAATCGGTTTACCGTTGGCATTGTCGCCATCGCCAGTCGCGGCATCGGCTACGAGCAGCGGCGCGATCACCAACGCGATGACGGTCATCAACTTCAACAGAATGTTCAGGGACGGTCCGGAGGTATCCTTGAGTGGATCGCCCACAGTATCGCCCACCACGCCAGCCTTGTGAGCTTCGCTGCCCTTGGTGTGATACACGCCGTCCACTTCCACGCCTTTGCCTTCTTCGAACATTTTCTTGGCGTTATCCCACGCGCCACCGGCGTTAGCTTGGAAGAGGGCGAGTAAGACGCCGCTCACCGTCACACCCGCGAGCAGACCGCCCAGTGCTTGGGCCGCTTCGATGCCGCTACCGGTCACATATTTGAAGCCGAAGCCGATGACCACTGGCGTGAGCACGGCGAGCATGCCGGGCTTAATCATTTCACGGATGGCGGCGGTGGTGGAGATAGAAACGCAGTTGGCGTACTCGGCTTTGCCGTCGGCGGCTTCATAAACCTTGCGATCTTCTTCGCTCCATTCTTCAACTGGTTTACCGTCGTTATCCTTCATCTTGGCCAAGGCGGCTTTCAATTCAGGAATGTTTTTAAACTGGCGTTGGACTTCCTTGATCATATCGCTGGCAGCGCGGCCCACGGCCTCGATTGCCATCGCGGAGAACAGGAAGGGCAACATCGCGCCCACAAATAAACAGGCCATCACATTGGGGTTGGCAATATCGATGGAAGTGATTCCTGCCACCCCCATGTACGCGGCAAATAGCGCCAGCGCGGTGAGTGCCGCGGAACCAATCGCGAAGCCTTTGCCGATGGCGGCGGTGGTATTGCCCACCGCATCGAGGTTATCCGTGCGGGCGCGTACTTCCTCGGGCAGTTCGCCCATCTGGGCAATGCCGCCGGCGTTGTCGGCCACAGGGCCGTAGGCGTCCACGGCGAGTTGGATGCCGGTGTTGGCCAACATGCCCACCGCGGCAATCGCGATGCCGTACAGGCCGGCAAAGTGATACGCGCACAGAATGGCGGTGGCGAGAAACAGGATGGGCCACATCGTGGAACGCATGCCCACGCCGAGTCCGGAAATGATGTTGGTGGCTGCGCCGCCCTTGGCCGATTGACGGGAAATTTCCCGCACGGGTTCTTTGTTAAAACCGGTGTAATATTCGGTGACAAACCCAATGCCCAGCCCGCAGGCAAGGCCGATCAGGCTGGCATAAAAAACGCCCATGGCCGAGTAGGTTCCATCAATAACCATCTTACCATCCACTTCCTTCAAGGTATTCCAAGTCTCGGGTAGCAGACCGTTGATGAGGAAATAAGCACCCGCCAGCATGATGACCGCGGCGGTAAGTTCGCCGCGCGTGAGACCGGCCTTGGGGTCGCCGCCTTCCTCGACGGACACAAACATCGTGCCAATCATCGAGGCCATGATGCCGACGGCCGCGAGGCATAAGGGCAACATCACCACGCCAATCGCGCCGAGGCCACCTTCGATGCCAACAAACTCCGGCAGGTTCATCAGCAACACGCCAAGCACCATCGCGCCGATCATGGAGCCGACGTAGCTTTCGAACAGGTCCGCGCCCATGCCGGCCACATCGCCGACGTTATCGCCCACGTTATCGGCGATGGTAGCCGGGTTGAGCGGATGATCTTCCGGGATGCCGGCTTCCACTTTACCCACGAGATCCGCGCCCACGTCTGCCGCCTTGGTGTATATACCACCGCCCACACGCGCGAAGAGCGCAATGGAGGAGGCGCCAAACGAGAAGCCTGTCAGCACGGTGAGAATCTTATTCATGCCCGCCGACGTGGAAGGATCGAAGTAACCGTAATAAAAGAAAAACAATCCGGAAAGCCCCAGCACCCCAAGGCCCACCACGCCCATGCCCATTACCGAGCCGCCACGGAAAGCGACGTTGAGCGCGGAAGCCAGTCCCGTCCGGGCGGCGTGCGCGGTGCGGACGTTGGCTTTGGTGGCTACTTTCATGCCGATATAGCCGGCGAGCGCAGAGCACGTGGCGCCGACCACGAAGGAAAGCGCGATAAGCGGGCTCGAATGCTCGGCCTGTGACAGCGCCAAAAGCACCGCCACCGCCACCACAAACCACGCCAGTTTAGAATATTCAGCCCGCAGAAACGCCATCGCGCCGTCGGTGATATAGCCGGCAATCCGCTTCATGCGATCCGTGCCGGGATCCTGCCGTGCCACCCATTGGGCACGCAGGTAAGTAAAGATGAGGGCCAGTAATCCCGCGAGTGGGATGAGATATACGTTTTTGTTCATTGTTCAGTCAGTAAAAACAACAGCCAGTCGTTGTAATATGGTGTTTACGGAAACAGGAGGGAATGCTCCTTAAATCGCGCAGGAATCTGCCCTGCGCAAGCGGTAGGTTAAACCGGAAAACCCGCCACAAGTCAAGACTAGTCAAATAAAAACCGCCGTTTTTAGGAAAGGCCACGGCTTGACCCCACCTTGACCTCAGCCTAATCTGTCCGCGCATTTCACACCTTATGAAAACCAAACACGATTCCACTCGGCGGACATTCCTCAAAGCCTCCACCGCCACCGCGGGCGCGGCGCTCGCTTTCCCCACCATCACTTTGGGCAAACCCAACAGCAATAAACTCAAGATCGGTTGGATCGGCTGCGGCGGTCGTGGCTCGGGCGCCATCAACCAAGCCCTGCGCGCGGACAGCAACGTCGAGCTGTGGTCCATCGGCGAGGCCTTTGCAGACAAAGCAGAGGCGGGACTCAAAGCCATTTCCAAAATTCATCCCGGCAAAGTCAACGTCGACAAAAGCCGCGTGCACGTCGGGCTCGATGCCTACCAAAAAGTCATCGAAAGCGATGTGGACGTCGTGCTGCTCACCACTCCGCCCGGGTTCCGGCCATTACACATCAAGACCGCCGTGGATGCCAAGAAACACATTTTTGCAGAGAAACCAATGGCCACCGATGGCCCCGGCGCGCGCTCGGTCATTGAATCCATCGCCAAAGCCAAAAAACAAGGCACCTCCATCGTGGACGGTTTTGTGTGGCGCTGGACCTACGCCCAACGCGACACTTACAAACGCATCCGCGACGGCGAGCTGGGCGATATCCAGGCCATCTTCAGCAGCTACAACAACAACGCCCGCAAACGCTACGTCGATTTTGGCCGCCACAATACCAAGAGCGACGTGGAATACATGATCCGCCGTTGGTACTACTTCACGTGGCTGAGCGGTGATCATATCGTCGAGCAAGGCGTGCACAGCATCGACAAAATGCTTTGGGCCATGGGCGACCAACCCCCCGCCTATGCCATCGCCAGTGGCGGCCGCCAGAACCGCGGCCCGGACGAAGGCAACATCTTCGATCACTTCGCCGTGGAATTTTCCTGGGCCGACGGCACGCAGGGCTACCATTTCACCCGCCAAATGGATGGCTGCGAAAACGGCGTGTGGGATCGCGTCTTTGGCTCCAAAGCCAAGTACACCGGCGAAAGCGGCCGCAAGCACCACGTGTTCTCAAACGCCGATGGATTAAAATGGCGCTGGACCCCCGGTGCCAAAAACGAACGCAACAACAACGGCTACCAAACTGAGCACGACGAAATGTACGCCGCCATCCGCGACGGCAACCCCCTGAACACCGGCGACCGAATGATCACCACCACCCTGATGGCGATGATGGCCCGCACCGCCGCTTACACCGGCAAGAAAGTCACGTGGGAGATGATGCTCAATTCCAAGGAAGCCCTCGTGCCCGAAAAGATCGCCTTCGATATGAAGTTCCCACCTCGCGCCGTCCGCCATCCCGGCCGGGACGAAGTCATCAAGCCACACGACTGGGAGTGAGGCGAGCCCCAAGGCTCAGTCGCCCTTCCACCGTACACCGGGGGCAACCCAACCCGTTGAGGGGAGGAAAACACAAGCACCTAATGTCAACACATAGTCCTTCCCCTTGCAGGAAATGGTGACATCTATATCTCCTTTTTTACCTATCGAAAGCTTTCCTGCCGGCCCTCTCATTGCATCAATCTCTGACGTATCCGCACTGACAAATTCTACCTCACTCCACACTACTCCATCGGCTTCCGCGTCCTTTAGAATTGCTTCAAATGCTTGCCTGAGCTTCTCACGATCCTCCGGAACATCTTCCATTTCTTTTTCAAGTTCTTCTTCAATTTTCTTTTTTAGTTCCTCTTTCATTTCTGATAAGGAGACTCCCTCCATCTTTGCCAATTTTTCAAGGGATTCATCCGTCATACCCATATATATTTCCTCAAACGCTTTTTCCCATTCACCCTTTGACCATACTAAAGGAGTCAGTTTTTCGAACGCTTCAAAATCCTTCTTGGCCAAGGCTTTCACCGCTCGTTTGGCTAGTTCCTCCGGGGTATCAATTTTACCGCCACCGGAGATTTTGGCCACCAGTCCCGGGCCATAGGTGATGCCGGCAAAGATCAACCCAGACACCAGCACCACAATCCCGGCAATCATCCCCACCTTCTTGCCTTTACCGGGCCGACCACTCATGGCTGCAGTGGGAGCAGGTGCCGCCATTCCCAGCACCACATTTAGCGGCTTCCAGTCATCCATGCCGTCATGCCAGCCCCAGTCAGTGGGCAGCAATTGGCCAGTGGCAAAATATTCCTTCGCCTTCTCCCGCGAGTAGGGGCCGATAGGTTCGCCCTTGCGGGTAACGCTGATTTTATCCGGATCGCCCGGTTCCGAATCTTCTGGCTTTTCTTCAGCTGGAGCAGCCCCTGCCATCGTACGCTTGGGCATTCCGCCTCCGGGAGGGGGTGGCGGCGGAGGTGTTGCCGATGGCTGGGTAGCAGCTCCTAAAACTTCACTCAATGCCTTCCATCCATCTGCCCCAGCGTGCCATGCCAAATCTGTAGGCAACAGCTGCCCGGCCGCCATCATCTCGCGGGCATTTGCCTCCGGATACGGGCCATGCTGCTCTCCGTTGCGGGTGATGTGGATTTGCAATTCGCTCATTTGATATTCGCGAAAGCCCAGACACTAACATAGCCCCCCGCCGCTGCATACTGTAAATGGAAGTTTATTTTATAATTGAAAAAACTCTAATCATGGCCCTGAAGTGCACGCAACCAACCCCGCCCCTCCTTGCGGCCAAGCCTTTTCCTAAAACAACATTTTCAGCGAGGCAGGAAGGGGTTAGTGGAACGTTAACCATTTTCTTCCTCCACCGACTCGGCTTCGGGCAAGGGCAATCCCTCCTCACTCGGCTCAGGCGCAGGCTCGTTGAGACCACCGCCATCACTGCCACCGCCTTGGGGACGCGTAGCTAATGGGCTGGCGTCTTCGATTTTTGTGATGCTGGCTTCCCTCTGACTATCAGCCGGGCCGAATTTGATTTTATCGCCCTTTTTGAGTTGCGCTGCTGGAAAGGTCAACCCGCCGTCTTCTTTGCCATCTTCATAAACGGTCACCTTTAAGGAGCCGGTTACTTTATACCTCAGGTCATCCTTCAAGCTAACCCATTTTCCTGCGATTTTACGCGCGGGAAAAAATTTGCCGTCCTTTTCAAATTGCAACGCCATCTCCATTTTCCGAAAACTCGACGCCGCTGTGGAGATTGGCGTTTCACCGTTCTCTTGATCGGGACCTATACTGGACGGATCTTCCTCCGTCGTTCCCCCTTCGCCCTCGCTATCCGGCGATGGATCTCCTTCATCTTCCGGTTGAGCTTCTTGAACTTCCGGTGAAGCAGCTTCTCCGCCTCCCATTTGAGACATATCCACCTCCACGTAAAGCCGTTTGCCCGAGAGGAATTTTGCTAAGTCCGCCGCCTTCTTCCCGCCGCTTTGCGTGCTGGTGCTGCTCCCGCCATTCTGATCATCGCCAGTCGGCTTTTCGGTGTCCTTGTCGCCCCCGCAACCGAGCATCAATCCGAAGATGACCAGCGCAGGGAAAAGTTGTTTGAGGATATGGTTTGCTTTCACGGAACAAGATTGCCACACCGTGCCCACTCTTGGCTACTGTAATGTCAGGTGATTATTATAGTAGCCTTCCAATCATTTGAAGGAATTGATCCAGAACCATTTCTCAGTCACTGCAAAAACTCTGAATTGCCAAAAACCCTATTCCCGTCCAAACTGACGGTACAATATGAAAGAAACATCACCCAACTCATCCACCAATCGCCGCACCTTCATCAAGGCCAGCGGGACGGCCGCTGTGGCGGCGAGCGCCATCTCTTTTCCCACGGTCACGTTTGGCAAACCGGATAGCCGCAAGCTGAAGATCGGCTTCATCGGCTGTGGCGGCCGCGGCACGGGTGCGATTAATCAGGCGCTCACGGCGGATAGCAATTGCGAGCTGTACGCGATGGGCGAGGTGTTTCGCGATCAGCTTGATCGCAGTCTTAAGTCAGTGCAGGGCCGGCGCGCCGGACAGGTGAACATTGACGAGAAACGCAAGTTTGTGGGGCTCGATGCGTACCAAAAAGTTTTGGAAAGCGGGGTGGATCTCGTGATCCTCACCACGCCGCCGGGATTCCGCCCGCTGCATTTCAAGGCGGCGGTGGATGCGGGTAAACATATTTTTCTGGAAAAACCGATGGCCACGGATGCGCCCGGGCTGCGGTCGGTGATGGAGACTTATAAACTCGCGGAGAAAAAAGGCCTCGCCGTGGTGGCGGGCTTTTGCTGGCGATACGATCCGGCGCGGCGCGAATTTTTCAAACGCATTGCCGACGGTGCCATCGGTGATGTGCAGTCCATGTACGCCACCTATTACACCGGCCCCGTGAAACCGATGCCGCCGGACAGCGCCCGCAACAAGGAATGGAGCGACATCGAATGGCAGGTGCGCAATTGGTACAACTTCGCGTGGTGCGGCGGCGACGGCCTCGTGGAACAGGCGGTGCACAGCGTGGATAAAATTTCGTGGGTGTTCGGCGATGTCCCGCCGCACAGCTGCGTGGCCGTGGGCGGCCGCCAGCGCCCGAATAATTCCGGCAACATCTGGGATCACATCGAGGTGAACTACGTGTTTGACCGCGGCGCACGCGGGCACCTTGGCCAACGGCAAATCCCCGGCTGCCACGGTGAGAACGCCGATTACATTCTCGGCACCAAAGGCCGCGCCCAAATCGCCGGCGGCCTCATCATCACCGGCAAAGACGCCATCAAAGGCAAAACCGATAAGTGGACCTATAACGCCGGCGCGGACATCTGGCGCTATACCGGCCCCGGCGGTAATATGTACCAGATCGAACACGACGAATTATTCGCCAGCATCCGCGATGGCAAACCCATCAACAACGGCGCCCGCATGTGCAACGCCACCGGCATGGCGTTGATGGGCCGAATGGCCGGCTACACCGGCCGCCAAGTCACGTGGGATCAGGCCATGAACTCCAAACAAAACCTGTTCCCCAAAGACCAAAACTGGGCCACCGGCAAACACACCCCGCCCAAAGAAGCCATCCCCGGCACCAAAGAAGCCATCGCCCCGCACGGATGGTAAGCGGGAAAGGCCCAAAACCCAAATCATTCCCAAGCCCCAAACCCGAATCACCTTTCGGGTCTTGGGGCTTGGTCTTTGAGCCTTGTGTTGTAGAGCATTGATGGGCCTCGTCACTGGCGTCTTCGCCACGTTTCATCCGCTGCGCAAGCATCGGATTTCGGAGGAGAACTAAACCACCACAGAGAAACCAAGCCTCTGTGTTCTCTGTGCCTCTGTGGTTAAAAAAACGGAATAAACCCAAAGGTTGCGCGTAGTACTGCTGACGTGGTGAACTGCCAGACAGATGTTGCGAGCTCAATGCATTCTCTGGAATGGCCGATGACTGAGGGCCCCGAGAAAACGGCGGATGCCAAACTGGAGGCGCTCAGCGAATCGGGCTTTGCGCTGGCTATTCAGTTGCTGGGACGCCACGCGGATGCTGCCGATGTGGTGCAGGATTCCCTGCGCAAGCTGCTGCACAGTGGCCGGTTCGATGCGCGCCGCGGCAATGCGCGCGCGTGGTTTTTGAAAGTGGTGCGCAATGGCGCGCTCGACATCCTGCGCCGCCGCAAGCCGCACGATGCGGAGGCGGTGGCAGCACTGCCCGATGCCGCACCCGCGCCGGATGAAGCGGCCGCCCGCGGTGAATTGGCTCAAATCATCCGGCGCGAATTGGACGCGCTACCAACAGAGCAACGCGAAATCATATTACTACGCGATTTCCACGACCTGAGCTACGGTGAAATCGCCGAGGTATTGGCCCTCGCACCGGGCACGGTGATGAGCCGCCTTCACCGCGCGCGGCGTGCACTGCGCGAACGGATGAGAAAATTTTTGCAATAACCCGATGATGCTATGAAACACGACTGCCACGAAACCGAGCCGCTGTTGTCCGCCCATTTGGACGGGGAGCTGACGCAGGGCGATCGCCAGCGGGTGGAGCTGATTTTGGAAGACTGCGCCGAGTGCGCGCGGGCCTTTGACGAAATGAAAAAACTGCGCCAGCATATCGGCGGCATCCCCTACGATACGATGACTGAACAAGAGAAAAACGAATTGAACCGCCACGCGGAATCCAATGTCGGCGCAAGCGTTGGGCAAATGCTATTCATCGCCGGCCTCGTGATGGTGTACGGCGTGGGTGCGTATCTGTTATGCGCGGATCTGATCACTGACGCGGAGTTTGCCAAATCAGCCGAGGCAAAAGATAAAGTGCCGATGTTCATCCGTGTTGGCGTGCCGGCGCTCATCATCGGTTTGGGCATCCTGTTTTTTACCGTTCTGTTTCAACGCATTCGGGCGTCGAAAGCCGACAAGTACACAGACGTGGAATTTTAATTATGAGTGAAACCAATCGCATCATCGTTGTGACCTCGCCGACTATCCCCGGCAAAAAAATCGTGCGCGCCCTCGGGCTCGTGCGCGGCAACACCATCCGCGCCCGTCACGTGGGCAAGGATATCATGGCCGGCCTGCGCAATATTGTGGGCGGCGAGGTGACTGAGTACGCCAAACTACTCGCCGAAAGCCGCGAGCAGGCGCTCGATCGCATGCTCGCCGAAGCCGAAAAGCTCGGCGCCAACGGCGTCATCAGTATGCAGTTCACCACCTCCGTCATTATGGGCGGCGCGGCGGAAATGATGGCCTACGGCACGGCGGTGGTGGTGGAAAACGAGTAGCTTTTCTCTCTGTGGCAAAAAATCCGGGCATTCTTTCTAAAAAACCCCGTCCAATGAGGACGCGTTTGGGATGACATTTCGGCGTTGCGCCGGTACGGTCCCCCAAGCATTAACAGGCCCACAAAATTACAAATAATGAAAGTTCTCAAAACGTTTTCAATATTCGCCGCCGCACTCATCCTCACCGATGCCGCCCAAGCGCGCGTCAAACTCGTTGCGCTGCCCGCCCGCGCTCGCGTGGTGGTGAGCCTCGCCAATCTGCAAGCCACACTCGTGGAGGAGGAACGCATTATCACGCTGCAAAAGGGCGTGAACAAAATTGATTTCTCGTGGAAAGGCGTGAGCATCGATCCGGCTTCCATTCAAATCCGGATGCTCGATGAACCGGCCAAAGTAAAGGTGCTCAACACTTCGTACCCGCCCAACGAGCAGGCGCTCATTTGGGAAATCGCCAGCCCCACCGCGCGGGCCGAGCGGATGCGCATCAGTTATTTGCTGCAGGGCATCACGCGCCAAGCGGTTTACAAGGCCACGGCTGAGACAGATGAAACGGCGCTTACCCTTCGCAATTATTTACGCGTGCAGAATCATTCCGGCGAGGATTTGGATAAGGCCGAAATCGGAATCGGCTACGGCGCAGGCTTCAAGCGCACGGTGCAGCATCAGGAAACCATCGAGCTGCTCTCCGAACGCATTGAGAAATTACCCATCAAAAAAATCCTTACTTGGGATTCCAAGCAACTCCCGTGGGATCCGGAGTACGAAAAGAAAACCGTCGGCATCCCGCTCAATTACGTCATCAAAAACGACAAAGCCAGCAAGCTTGGCGCGCACACGTTATTGCCCGGCAAGGTGCGGATTTTTATTAAAACCAAAGAAGGCGTTGCGTTCACCGGCGAAGATTGGGGCGGCCTCACGCCGGTGGATCGCGAGATGAAACTGTACATCGGCCAAAGCCGCGAAGTGAAAGTGGTGCAGCGCAAAACTACTGACGAACGCGTAAACCTCCGCCGCAACAACAGCAACCACGTCGTGATGTGGGATCAAAACGAGGTTTATAAAGTGGAGATCCAAAACTTCAAAACCACGCCCGTCACGCTCGTCGTGCGCGAGCACATCCCCGGCTATTGGACGATGATCGAGAGCACGCACAAGTACGCCAGGAAGGACGCCTTCACCATCGAGTACACGCTCGAGCTCCCCGCCAAATCCACCGGCGACAAGAAGACCACCCTCACCTTTAACGTCCGCCGCAAAAACGTGCAGGGCAACGAACCTTCCAGCTACTAAGGAGCCACAATGAAACGATTTATTTTTCCATTGTTGGCCGCCGTGTGCCTGCAAAGCGCCGAGGCGCGCATCAATGTCACCAGCCTTCCGGGGCGCGACTCGGTGCAGCTTACTATTTACAACAGCGCCGACCTCACGCTCGTCAAAGAAACCCGCACGCTCACACTCAAAAAAGGCCGCAACCGCCTGGAGTTTTCCTGGGCCGGAACATTGATTGATCCCACGAGTGTGGAGTTCCGTCCCATCACTCACGCCGATGAAGTGGAAATTCTTGACGTGCGTTTTCCGCCGCGTGTCACGAACACGCTCGAGTGGAACATCCATAGCGAGTTCGCCGGCGAAGTGAAAACGGAAATCCGTTACTTCACCAGCGGCATCACGTGGAACGCCGATTACCTTTGCGAAGCCAACGCCAACGAAAACCAAATGACCTTCGCCGGTAATGTCCGCGTCACCAATCGTAGCGGCGAAGATTATCCAAAAGCGCAAATCCGCCTCGTCGTGGGTGTCGTCCGCCTCGTAGAAAAAATCATCGACCTTGCCCGCCAAGGCCAACCCGCCCCGCCAAGCGGCGGGCCGAGGCCATCTATTTCAACGGCCACAAGAGCCCGCGCCGCCGGTGCGATGGGCCAAGCGCTTGCCGAGGCTGAACAAAGAAAAGACGTCGCCAAAGAAGCCCTTGGCGAATATTTCCTCTACACCGTTGGCGGACGCGACACGATTGCCAATGGCTGGAGCAAACGCCTTCCCTCATTCAACACCGCCG
>JACNJL010000021.1:0-1335 GCA_014382585.1 Limisphaerales bacterium
TGAACCGATGAACTCGAATTTTCCCAACCTTTCGCCCACGGACTCGCAGGCTCGTCCCTCCAAAGACGCAGGCGATCGCGCACCGTTGCAATGGAGGGACGAGCCTGCGAGTCCGAAGCCCTCTCAAAAACCAAAACCTTTACAGTCAAACAAAACCGCCCTCCTCGCCCTCCTCGCCGGGCTGGCGTTTGCCGGATTGGTGGCGGCAGGGATCTATCTCGGCTCGCACGGGTTGCGCGACTTCGACCCCGCGCTCACGTGGTATGCGGTGGCCAGTATCCTCGGTGCGTTTGCGGTGGGGTACCGGTTCACGGTGTGGGTGCAGCGGCCGCCTTCGCGGATGTATTTCAAGCGCGGGCTGGAATTGGCGCGGCGATATCCAGGGCTGTTATTCAAGAGCAGTGGCAAAAAAATGGCGGCGCAAACGTTTATCAAGGAACGCAGCTCGTACCGCTGGATCATGCACCTATGCCTGTCAGGGGGCTGCACGCTGGCGTTTGCGGTGACGTTTCCGTTGGTGTTCGGCTGGATCCATTTTGATGTGGGCGCGGTGGACACACTGTATCAAGTGAAGGTGTTCGGCGTGCAGGTGCGCGAGTTCAACGTGCACAGTCTTGAGGCAAAGGTGATGTTTAACCTGCTGAACATCTCCGCGGCACTGGTGATGGTAGGCCTGGTGATGGCCGGTTGGCGGCGCCTCACCAATGCCGGCGTGCGTGCGGTACAGAGTTTCACCGAGGACATCCTGCCGCTACTGATTATTTTCGCCGTCACCGCCACGGGCCTAATGCTGACGGTGAGCTACAGCTTCATGGAAGGCCGCGGGCACGGATTCCTTGTATGGGTGCACCTGCTCACGGTGGTGTCGCTGATCTTTTATATTCCGTTCGGCAAACTCTTTCACATGTTCCAGCGGCTCTGCTCGGTCTGCGTGAGCCTATACAAAAAGGCCGGCGAAGATGGTCCGCAGGCGGACTGCGCGGTGTGCCGCGAGCCCTTTGCCTCGCAAATGCACGTGGATGACCTGAAGGTGGTGCTGGATCAGCTGGGCTTCAACTACCGCTTCGCCACCTCCAAGGGCGAGGTGCATTATCAGGATATTTGCCCCAAATGCCGCCGGCGTTTACTGGCAGTGAATCAGGGGAAAACGATTGGGAGATAAAAACCAATGACCAAGAATCAAGGCCCGAGGAATGACCAAATCCCAATGTCCAATGATGTTGTTAAGCGGATGCCGGTTGCGATGGAGGGACGAGCCTGCGAGTCCGGTGGCGTTAGCGGACTCGCAGGCTCGTCCCTCCATTTTTGCCGCGGATTGGACCTTGGGCATTGGAC
>JACNJL010000021.1:1444-8157 GCA_014382585.1 Limisphaerales bacterium
CTAACTGAATCCGAGTACATCGACCGCTACGGCCCCACGCCCGCTTATACGCCGGAGGGCGGCTGGGAGATGGGCGAGCCGGATAAGCTGGTGAAAACACACTGCTGTTTCTGCGGCGTGCAATGCGGTATCCAGCTGAAGGTAAAGGAAAACAAGGTCATCGGCTTCGAGCCTTGGGAGGAGTTTCCGGTCAACGAAGGCAAGCTTTGCCCCAAGGGCGTGAAGCGCTACATGCAAAACGAGCATCCCGACCGGCTCAAGGCCCCGCTCATGCGCAGCGAGTCGGGCTTTCGCGAGGCCGATTGGGACGAGGCCTTGAGCAAGACGGTTTCGGAAATCCAGCGCGTGCAGCAGACTTACGGCAAGGACGCAGTCGCCTTTCTCGGGGGCGCCTCGATGACCAATGAGAAGGCATACCTCAACGGCAAATTTGCCCGCGTGGCGTTGGGCACCAGAAACATCGATTACAACGGCCGCCTCTGCATGGTCAGCGCCGGGGCCGCGAACAAGATGGCCTTCGGCATCGATCGCAGCGCCAATCCGTGGGAAGACATCCCGAAAGCCAAGGTGCTCATTCTTGCGGGCACGAATGTCGCTGAGTGTTTCCCGATCCTCACCGACTATATTTGGCGCGCGCGCGACAACGGCGCGAAGATTATCGTCATCGACCCGCGCATCACGCCCATAGCCCGCACGGCCGATCTCTATTTACCCGTGCGCCCGGGCCGCGACAGCGCGCTCGCTCACGGCATCCTGCACGTGATGATTGAGCGTGGCTGGATTGATGAAACGTTCATTGCCGAGCATACCAACGGCTTCGACGAAGTGCGCGAACTGGTGAAGGAATACACGCCCGAGCACACCGAGAAACTCACCGGCGTGCCGGCCAAAAACATCATCGCTGCCGCCGAGCTTTGGGGCACGGCCGAGACCTCGATGCTCCTCCACGCACGCGGCATCGAGCATCACACCAAGGGCGTCGAGAATGTACTCAGCTACATTAACCTCGTGCTCGCCACCGGTCGCATCGGCAAACCCGGCAGCGGCTACGGCACCATCACCGGCCAAGGCAACGGCCAAGGCGGCCGCGAGCATGGCCAGCGCTGCAATCAACTCCCCGGCGGGCGCGACATCAACAACCCCGAGCACCGCAACCATATTGCCGATTTCTGGGGTATCAACGAACCCGACCTGCCCGGCGAAGGCCTCACCGCCTGCGAGATCATCGATGCCATTGAGGAGGGCAAAATCAAGGCCTTGGTTTCGATCAGCTTTAACCCGCTCGTATCCATCCCCGACAGCGCACGCACGCGCGCCGCGCTGGAGAAGCTGGAGCATTTTACTACCATCGATTTTTTCCTGAGCGAAACCGCCCGGCACGCGGACGTCGTATTGGCCGGCTCGTTGCAGGAAGAGGACGAGGGCACCGTGACCACCGGCGAAGGCCGCTGTGTGCGCCTGCGCAACTCCGTGAGCCCCGCCGGCAATGCCCGACTCGATTGGCACATCATTCAGGACCTCGCCCAGCGTCTTGGTGCTGCGGATCATTTTAATTTCGAGAATGCCGGCGAGATTTTCAGCGAACTCACCCGCGCCTCCGCTGGCGGGCCGATTGATTACAGCGGCATGAGCTACGAACGCATCGAAAACGAGATGGGCGTCTTCTGGCCGTGCCCCGCACCGGAACATCCCGGCACGCCGCGCCTGTTCGAGGGCGGGCAATTCGCGCATCCCGACGGGCGCGCGAAATTTCACGCCTTCCCCTACCGCCCGCCCGATGAGGATGTGGACGCGGAGTACCCGATCTTTTTCACCAGCGGACGCGTAGTCTCGCAATACCTTAGCGGCACGCAAACCCGCCGCATCGGGGCGCTCGTCGATCAATATCCCGAGCCCCTGTGCGAGATCCACCCGCGTTTGGCTGAGCGCTTGGGCATTGGCGAAGGCGACCGCGTGCGCGTCAGCACTCGTCGCGGCGACATTGAGGTGCCCGCACAAATCGTGAAGAGCATCCGGCCCGACACCGTGTTTATCCCCTACCATTGGCCCGGCAAAAAGGCCGCCAACCGCATCACCAACCGCGCGCTCGATCCAATCTCCAAAATCCCGGAGTTCAAGGTGTGCGCGTGCAAGGTCGAAAGAGCCCAATGAGCAAGGACCAAAACCCAAGGAATGACCAAGGCCCAATGTCCAATGACGTTGGCTGGCGGATGCCGGTTGCGATGGAGGGACGAGCCTGCGAGTCCGGTGGCGCTCATGGACTCGCTGGCTCGTCCCTCCATTGTCATCGTGGATTGGCTATTGGAATTTGGTCATTTCTTGGCCATTGGGAATTGGGGATTGGGAAATTATGAAAAACGAGTTTTTCATAGACCCTTCCCGCTGCATTGGCTGCCAAGCTTGCGTGGCTGCCTGCGGCGAATGCGATACGCACCGCGGCACGCCAATGATTCATTTGGATTATGTGGACCGCCCCACTGGCGTGCAGACCGCACCGGTCGTGTGTATGCATTGCGAGGATCCCACCTGCGCCAAGGTATGTCCGGCCGATGCGATCAAGCAGGATGACCACGGCGTGGTGCTCAGTGCCGCGCATCCCCGCTGTATTTCCTGCAGCAACTGCACGCTCGCCTGCCCGTTTGGGGTGCCCAAACAAGAGATCGAGATGCAGCTGATGATGAAGTGCGACATGTGCTACGACCGCACGAGCGTGGGCAAAAAGCCGATGTGCGCCACCGTGTGCCCCAGCCAAGCGCTGTACTACGGCCCGCGCGCGGAGCTGGAGGCGAGCCGCCGAGAGGTGCCGCGCAACGAATTTCAATTTGGCGCCCAAACCGTGAAGACCAAGGTGAACATGATGACCGCGCCCGAAGTGGATAGCATCCCGCTTGATGTGGCCGATTTCCTGCCCGCAGACGATTTACCCGCCTTCGCCCAAGATCGCGGCGGGGCGCCCGATGTGGCCGAGGATGCCGTGTGGGATGAACTGGAGGAATTACCGGCATGAGCGAGCCTTGTTGGAATGAAGATTATCCTGTGCCGCGTCCGGACGAACATCGCTCGGCGCGTCGGCAGTTCCTGCAATTTCTCGGCCTCGGCGGCTTGGTCGTGGCGCTCGGGTCATTTGCCAAAAAACTATTCGCCAAGGACACCCCGAAATATCCGGAATTGGACGTCGTTGCGCGCGATCAAATCCAGCACGGCTATCATCTGTTCCGTTACCCTACCGAGAACGATCCCGCGATCCTCGTCGAACTGTCCGATGGCACGCTGCGCGCCTACAGCCAACGCTGCACGCACTTGCTTTGTCCGGTGCATTTCAAAGCCGAAAATCAATCGCTCCACTGTCCGTGCCACAACGGGAGTTTCGATGCAAAAGATGGCACGGTGAACTACGGCCCCCCGCCCAAGCCGTTGCCGCAATTTGAATTGGAGGTGCGCGGCGGCCGCGTTTGGATTACTGGAAATAAAAAGGAACAAAATGGAAACTGAAACTGAAACTGTACAACGAACCACCGAACCACCTTATGTGCCGAAAGAAGCGCCCTTCAACGAAACCCAACGCGCTTGGCTTAACGGCTATTTGGTCGGCGCGTTTTCCAAACCCGAATCGAACAACGGCGCGGTTGCATCGGAGGCCGTGGCGTTGGAGACATTGACGATTCTTTGGGGGAGCCAATCGGGATCGGCCGAGGGCTTGGCCAAGCGGATGGGCAAGGCGGCGGCGGGGTTCGGCTTTGGGGCGCGGGTGCTCTCGATGGAGGATTTTGCGAAGGTGGATTTCGCGAAGGAAACGCGCGTGATGCTTATGACGAGCACGTGGGGCGATGGCGATCCGCCGGACAACGCGCTGGCGTTTTGGGAGCATCTGAATTCCGCCGGCGCGCCAAGCCTCAAAGGCGTGCGCTTTTCGGTGTTGGCTTTGGGCGACAGTAATTATGAGGATTTTTGTGGCGCGGGCAAAATGTTCGACCGACGCTTCGAGGAACTCGGTGCGAAACGGATCCACCCGCGCGTCGATTGCGATGTGGATTACGACGAGCCGGCCGCCGAGTGGACGAAGGCCGTTTGGGCGGCGCTTGGCGGGAATGTTGTGGGGCGAGAGTCGGAGGGCGAAGCGGTGCCGGCGGTCGATGAAGCTGTTCCATTCACGCGAAAAAATCCGTTTCCCGCCAAGCTGTTGGTGAATCGTAATTTGAATGGCGAAGGGTCGGCGAAGGAGACGCGGCACTTTGAAATTTCGCTGGAAGGCTCGGGGCTGGAGTATTCGGCAGGCGACGCGCTGGGCGTGTTCCCGACGAACTGCCCCGAGTTGGTGGACGAAATTCTCACGGCGCTTGGCAGCGACGGCGAAGATGCCGTGCTGCTTCCCAACGGTGGCGAGGCGCCGTTGCGCAAGGCGTTAATTGAACACTATTCCATCACCGAACCGGCAAAAAAATTTCTCAAAGCCATCGCCGTGCGCGCCGCCGATGCGGACTTGGCCAAGCGATTGATGCCCGCGCATCAGGCGGAGTTGGCGGAGTTTCTTTGGGGACGCGAAGTCATCGACCTGCTGCTGGCGTATCCGAATGCGGATTTTTCGCCCACGGAATTTGTCGGCCTCCTCAAAAAACTCCAGCCGCGCCTTTACTCCATCGCGTCAAGCCCCAAGGCGCATCCCGGCGAGGTGCATCTCACCGTGGCCACCGTGCGTTACGAATCGCACGGGCGCGCGCGCAAGGGCGTGTGCTCCACCTTCCTCGCCGACCGCGCAGCAGATGCAGCCTTGCCGGTGTTCGCGCACATTTCCAAAAACTTCCGACTGCCGGACGATGGCGATATCCCAATCATTATGGTCGGCCCCGGCACGGGCATCGCGCCGTTCCGTGCATTTTTGGAAGAGCGCCAAGCCACCGGAGCCAAGGGCGACAACTGGCTGTTCTTCGGCGACCAACACGTGGCCACGGATTTCCTTTATCAAAATGAACTGGAAACATTTCAGCGCGACGGATTGCTCACGCATTTGCACACCGCCTTCTCACGCGATGGCGCGGAAAAAATCTATGTGCAAAACCGGATGCGCGAACACGCCGCCGAGCTGTGGGCGTGGCTGCAAGATGGCGCGCATTTTTATGTCTGCGGCGACGCGAAGCGGATGGCGAAAGACGTGGACGCCGCACTGCACGACATCGCGCAAACCGCCGGCGGCAAGTCGCCCGCCGAAGCCAAGACCTTCGTCGATGAATTGAAAAAAACCAAACGCTATCAACGGGACGTTTACTAATGAGCACACTGCCGTTTAAAGAAGTCGCGGGCGAACCGCTGAACGCCGAGCAAACCTCGTATCTCGAGGGCCTGTTTGCCGGCATCGAAAACCGCGGCCTGCGCTTCGCCGACGTCGAGGCCGCGCCGGTGGGTGGCGTGGATGAGGACGACCTCACCGTGGAGGAACGCATCAAGAACGCATTGCATCCGCTCGATGCGCATCATTTGCTGCTCGAACACGCGCGCGAAAACCAGCCGCCGGAAAAGGAAAATGTGTTTCGCTTCAAATGGAACGGCCTGTTTTTTCTGTCGCCAAACAAGGAGGCATTTATGGCGCGCCTGCGCATCCCGGGCGGGCAGTTGCGGAGTTTTCAACTGCGCGAAATCGCGAAGGTGGCGGACGAGTTAACCACCGGTTACGTGCAAATCACCACACGCGCGAATTTCCAAATCCGCACCATCGAGCCCAAGGACGCGCCGGACGTCGTGCGCCGCATCCAGTCGGTGGGCCTCCACACGCGCGGCGCGGGCGCAGACAACATCCGCAACCTCACCGCCAGCCCCACCGCCGGCATCGACCCGCACGAGTTGATTGATGTGTCGCCATACTGCCACGAACTGGCCAACCACATTTTGCAGACGCGGGAATTTTATAATCTGCCGCGCAAGTTCAACATCGCCTTCGACGGCGGCGGCCAAGTGAGCGTGGCTGAGGACACCAACGACATCGGCGTGCGCGCGGTGAAGTTGGCCCAGCCCACCGGCGGCCTCGCAGCGGGCATTCACTTTCGCATCGCGCTCGGTGGCGCCACCGGATTGAAATCGTTCGCCAACGACCTCGGTGTGCTCGTGCCCCCCGCGCAACTCACCGAAGTGCTGTGCGCCATCATTCGCGTTTACATCGCGAAAGGTGACCGCACCAACCGCAAGCGCGCGCGGCTCAAATACGTGCTCGAAAAAATGCCACTCGCCGAATACCTCGCCGAGACGGAAACGCTCCTCGGCTATTCGCTCACACACGCGCGCCAAAACGCCGTCACCGGCCTTTCGGAATTCGAGGAAGCGCACGAACTGCCAAACACGCCGCATTCGCAAGTGGGTGTGTTCCCGCAAAAACAGGACGGCCTCAGCTACGTGGGCGTCGCGTTGCCCATCGGCCAAATCACGCCCGAACAAATGCTCCGAATTGCCGATCTCGCCGACGAGTTTGGCAACGGCGAAGTGCGCCTCACCATTTGGCAAAATTTTCTGCTGCCCAACATTCGCAACGAGGTTATCGAAACCGTGAAAGCGCGGCTGGAAGAAATCGGCCTCGGCTGGCAACAATCCAACCTGCGCAGCGGCGTCATCGCCTGCACGGGAAATGCCTATTGCAAATTCGCGATGAGCGACACCAAAGGCCACGCCCAGAAAATCGCCGACTACCTCGACGCGCGGCTGACGCTCGATCAACCCGTCAACATCCA
>JACNJL010000022.1:0-20166 GCA_014382585.1 Limisphaerales bacterium
CGGTCTTGATGGCATAGAGCTTGTTGTCCCTTGACCCGACGTAAACCGTGCCATCTGGTCCAATGGCGGGGGAGGAGTGCACATGACCTCGCGTTTCAAATTCCCATAGTACAGTGACGGGTTTTGGAGGTGCTTTTGAATGCTCTTGGGGTTTCGGGGCAGCCCCCTTCTTCCCGCAGCCCACCAACGCCACCATCCCAATCATCAAGAGAATCTGTTTCATGGGCCGCCACCTTATGCCTCACGCCATATCGCAACAATCCGAATTCCCATCCGATCTTGAATGAACAAGCCGTTCATCCAAAAAAATGGATAAAAATAGCCGTTTTCAGTTATAATTCTCGATTTAGGCCGTTTTACCAAGCGTTAGGCGGACGTTGCCAAGTGGTTGGCGGACGTTGCCAAGTAGTTGGCAAGTGGAACCAAGCATCTGGCGGGCGGAACCAAGGATTTGGCAAGTGGAACCAAGCATCTGGCGGGTGGAACCAAGCATTTGGCGGGCGGAACCAAGCATCTGGCGGGTGGAACCAAGCATTTGGCGGGCGGAACCAAGCATTTGGCGGGCGGAACCAAGCATTTGGCGGGCGGAAACAAGACACGGACGAGGTGGAACTCGTCCCTCCCGGGAGGGGCAAGTTCCACCTTGCCCCAATTCACCCCCGTCTACCCTATCAAAAAGGGCCACCGTGCGCTTGACGCGGCATCAGCATCTGGAGGGCGGAAACCCTCGTAAATTAAGAATATGAGTCGCCCCGTGCAGCCTGTCGCCCGTATAAACCGCTACCGTGAGATTGCAAACCACCTTCACCCCAGCTGACTTTGAGGCACTGGCTCAGACGGATTTATCCGAAACCACCTGTGTCGTATTCGATATCCTGCGGGCTACCAGTAGCATGGTGACGGCGCTGGCCAATGGCGCGGAACGTATCCGGCCGGTAGCCACCATTGATGAGGCTCTAGCGGCCAAGGCCGAATATCCGGAGGCATTGCTGTGCGGCGAACGGCATGGTCAGCGGATCACGGCCGAGCAAGCGAAAGGTACGGACTTTGACCTCGGCAATTCTCCTCGCGAGTACACCGCTGAAATCGTCACCGGAAAAACCCTCATTACGACCACTACTAATGGTACCCGTGCGCTGCGTGCCAGCCTTGGTGCTCGCGAAGTATTGGTCAGCAGTTTTCTGAATCTTCAGGCAACGATCGATCACCTGCGCGAGGCGTCACCAAAGCGACTGGTGCTTGTTTGTGGTGGCACTTTTGAGGAAGCCGCTTTGGAAGACACGCTAGCCGCAGGGGCTTTGGCGGAAACATTGGATGCAGATGCTGACCAGTGTTGCGACGCGACAACGGCGGCAAGGTTTTTATCCAATTCCGCGCCCATCGAGGAAACTATTCTTAACGCCCAAAACGCCAAGCGTCTTTTGAGCCTCCCCGATCTCGCTGAAGATGTCTCATTCTGCCTGCAACGCGACACCCAAAAATTCATCGCCGTACTGGCTGCTGATGGCATGATTCGCCAGATCGTCCAGTAAGGACGCGCGGGAGCGTGTGCCTGCCTAGATCATATTATTAATCGGACAGAAGAATTATAATTACTTGCACCTAACAGCATTCGATCTACCATCACTTTATGAAAGCCATTCTGTTGCTAATTGGGATTGCCCTTTCAAAAACCACTCTCTTCGCCGCTCAACAGGCGGCCGCCAACCCGGCTGCGATGCAACGGCAAATGGATCGCGTGTACAGTCGCGGGCTGGAATTTCTCCGAAGTCACCAAAAGGAGGACGGGACATTTACTCAGGAAGGCGTTCGGGATCATTATGGAAAACAACCGGGCGTGGTGGGCTTGGCCGTGATGGCGATGTTGGCACACGAACAGGATCCCAACCAAGGCCCCTACGCAAAGTCCATTGGGAAGGGGTTGAATTTCATTTTGAGGAATCAAAATCGCGGGACTGGGTACATTGGCTCATCGATGTACCATCACGGCTATGCCACCTTGGCTTTGGCCAAGGCCAAGGGAAAGGTGAAGGATCCCCGATTGAAACTCCGACTGGAAGCTGCTTTGCAAAAGGCGGTGGACCTCATCCTTGCCGCCCAAAAGCGGAGTCGCAAAAAAGCCTGGCGGTATTCACCCGAAAGCACGGATGCGGATGTGTGTGTCACCGGTTGCATCCTCGAAGCATTGTTCGCCGCGCGTGAGGCAGGCATCAAAGTGCCGGATGTAGCCATCGATAATGGGTTAACATTTATACAACAATGCCAAAACGCGGACGGAGGCATTGGGTACACCGGTCCCGGGGGGTCCAACCTGCCGCGCACCGCCATTGGCGTGACGATGCTGGCATTGCGCGGGCCAATGGGCGAGCTACGGAAAAACGACTCGTTCACGCACGGGATGAAATATCTGGTGGCCAAGGAAAAAGAACAGGGCGCGTTCAAGGGGCATTATCAACATTATCAAATCTATTACGTATCTCGGGCGATGTATCACGGCCGCCACAAAAGTTGGCCGGATTGGAGTAAAGCGAATTTTCAGCAACTGCAGGAGACCCAGCTGCCCAACGGAAGCTGGTCGGGTAACTTTGGTCCTTCGTTAACCACGTGCTTTGCCCTTTTGTCACTGGCGCCTTCTCTCAAGCCAAAAGTGGCAAAGGATCAGGTGGAGTCAGATCTGCGGTATATATTGGGTAAGCCCAAAGGAGACCTCACCCCGGCGGATCGCGCGGCATACGCCAATAGCTTTCCTACGCGCCTCCGCAAACTGGCGATGGCCAACGAACGGACTGCGGAGTTTATCAAACAACATTTTGGAGATCTGATTGGGCGAAATATCAAGGACTTGCCAGAGCCGCTGCGTACCGAACTTTTGAAGATGGCAAGGGAACATGAGAAAAATGCTCAGGTAGCGTGGGACTGGACCCGCCAACTGGAGCGATTAGCCTTGGTCGAAAAAAAATTCGGTTTGGCAAAATTGGCAGGACGAGTCCAAGTGGATCAACCTAGTGTAAAGCAGGATAATATTGCATCCATCCTCAAAAAAGGCGGGGTGGGTTCAGCCGTTACAAAGTGCAAGGAATTGGCCAAGCAATACAAGGCGTGGGCCAAGGAACTGGAGGGGTTGAAAGACTAAAGAATCGAAATACTGGAGATTAAGCAACGTGAAACGAATCCCATTGCGTGTGCTATGGATGAGGATGAGTGAGGGCGGCGGTTGGTTGATTGATTCAGGCCACAACGGCAAGGTGGCGAATGGACGCCGCTTTCCTTGAGGCAGTTTCTGGTTCGCGTGAACGTGGTTTTGCCTTCTCCTGCTGCACTTCGGCGAAGACCACGTGGTTGAGGGCGTCCTGGCCGGACTGGACGGTGGCGTTGAGGCCGTCGAAGCCGGCGGTGTCGAGCAGCATGCGGTAACGTTGCGGGGAGTAGTAATGAGCCTGATACCCGACGTACCGGCCGGAGAGTGAGTAGCCGGCGGGTGTGAAACAATCGGTGACCAGTTTGCCGGTTGATTTCAGATTTAGCTTAAGCCAACGCAGGTGATTGAGTGTGGCCGGTTTGGGGAACCAACTTGAGAGGCCGACGAAGAGCGCTAAATCAAATGGCCCATTGGCTGCGCATTCATTCCGGAACTTACTCTCACTGAGGTCGCCTTGGCGGAATTCGAAATTAATTCCCAGCCTTGCTGCGCGAGTGCTTAACTCAGGTGCCAGTACCCCATGCGGATCAAGATCGGCTGCGATGAGTTTAACCTTTTTCATGAGCGCTGGAGCGCGGTGAGCGATATTTTCCAGCGGCTCGAACAGATCGTAGGCAAAGCCGCTCGGGGCGGTGAACACGGTAACCTGATCTTGCGAACGTAACCGTTGTTCCAGTTCGGGCTCAATGTGTTGCTTGAGTAACTGCAGTCGGTCGTACACCGCACGGTGCAGAGGGTAGCCTTGGAAGATGCGTTCGCTCAGCCCGACTTGGTTGGGTTGATGATCGTAAATCTCCTTCATCACGCCGCCGGAATAGCCTTCCTTGAGAAAGCGTTGGCCGGGTTTGGAGATGGGAAAGAACGGTTCGCGCCAGGCGCCGTTGAAAAAGCGTGGGATGAAGTAGCCGAACACGTAACGCGGATTAAACACCTTTTTCCAGATGCCACCCTCGGCGAGCTGGGTTTCGGTGGTGCCTAGGGGCCGAGCGTTCTGGCGTTTTGCCTGCTGCGCGAGGAGGTGCGGCCGAAGCGCCTTGAGCGCTGTCCGTAAGGCTTCGCCGGGTTGCTTGCCGTTGACGTCGATGGTGATCACCGAGTCCTCGCCCTTCACGCGGCGCATGGTTTCGAGGGCGATCTGATAACGGCCGTGGGTCTGAGCCAAATCATCGGCGTTCTCGTGCCGATCAATTTGCAGGCCGCGACTGTGGATGCGTTCCAAGGCTATTTTCGGATCGAGCTTCAGTAGGATCACCACATCAGGCAGCCACACACTGTGTAGCCCCAACGCGCGCGTGATCTGGTGCAGCCAGCGGCCGGGCCGGAGATTCGGCAGACGCGCGGCAATTGCCTCGGGCACCGGTTGGCCGTCCAGCACGTAGTTCAAAATGGCGGCCAAATCCTCCGGGCTCGGTTCGTAGGTCTGCTCCACTTCACTGGCGGGATAGAGATAATTTGCGGCCCGGCCCATGGTAGAGAGGAGCGTGTTGCCGTCGCTCACCACGCAGTCCAGCGACCACTTGGACTCCATCCGGCGTGCCGCGGCGTCCTGCGCCATCATCTGTGGTACTTTTAGGAACGGATAAATGCGCCGATGATTGGTGAAGCGTTTGGCCCAGCGCTTGAGCAGGGTGGAGATGCGGGCGGTAAAGGGCAGGCCTTCCGGCGCGAACCCGCTGGTCAAATGATCCTCCTCGGGCGTGTTCACCACGTACGTTTCGCCAGCACCGCCGGCCTGCAGTTGATACTCCGCAGCCAACAACATCGGCAACGAGGCGGCGAAAGTCGATTTGCCACTGCCATCAATCCCGATCACGCTCACGTGCAGGGCTTGGGGTTGTTTGTTTTTCATGTCATTCATCTTGTTCAGTGAGCCAACTTATCGGGCTCGATTCGGTTGGTAATTTTTGCCTGTAATAAATGGTAACGTGCCGGCCATGCGCAGAGTCAGTTGGGCGGCCTCCAATGGGTCTTCGTCGATAAAGAACGACATGCGCTTCCCGCTAACCACACGCAGTGTCACGGGAGTGTCGTTGGTGATTCGGAAAACCTTGGCCTCGTTCGCCAACGCTTTCGCGCGCGGCACCAGGCTGAGTGCCTGCAGTCGGCTGCGGTAGGGGATGAGGTGGAGGGATAAGGCAGGATCTTCCACCGCCAAGCCCGGTTGGAACGGTAGCGCTCCCAGTGGGAAATTCATCAAGGCTCCGGCTAAGACGCGAAAAGATTCGGTGTGCTCACCCTGTTTCAGTTCAATCTCCGGCAGCGTTTGTGGATCCCATGCTGCGCGGGTGCATAAACCGGCCAGACACAGACCGTACTCCAGATTCGTTAACCGCTCGATGCCCACGCCCTTGGCCGTGACGTGGTGCAAATGCGGGTGATTGGCGTGGTAGTCCTCCAACGCCTGTGGTACTCGGCCGAATAAACCAAACCCACCCAAAGTGGCGCCGTACACCGTGCCGGTCGATTTTTCCTCATGACTCAAATCGCAGCCAATGACGCAGCATTCAGCGACGGCTTGATGCAGCAGTTGCGCGGCGAGTTCCTCCACTCCATCCACCGGATCCTTGGCCATGCCCAGTTGACGGGCGATCACATTGCCTGAACCCATCCGCAGCGCGCCAAGGCGCAGTCGGTGATCCGGACGATTCATTCCCACGCCCTCGATCACGGCCCGCAAGGTGCCGCCACCGCCGCCGGCAATAATCACCCCGTCTTCAGGATGCCGACGTGCAAAGGTTTTCGCTGAATTCCGAATGGCTGCGTGCCCGTCAGCTCGATGGAGTTTGACGTGATGTTCATGCCCTAAACGCTTTCGCAGTATCTCGGCAAGGTTTCGCCCCAGCGCGGGCGTGTTCCCCGTGCCGGCTGCAGCGTTGATGGCGAGTAGAATGTTCATGCGCTTTCGCTGAACCCACTCTATCGCCAAAGCTCATCCAGCCGTTAATCGATAAAAAAAGAGCCAGTATTGACTGGCTCAATGAGGGAAAGCTTGCCTGGTATTCTGGTTTAAGGCGCGAGTCGCTCCCAAATCATCCGGAACGTGGGTGAGTATTTTTCCGGTTCGGTTATGAGGGCGGTTTGGATTTCGGTGGGGGTGGCCCAGCGGCCGTCGTCGATTTCCTCGGCGTTCAATTCAAAGGGCCCTTCGTCTTCGGTCATGAACACGGTCACAAACTCCATGCCGGTTTCCGGACCGGCCTCGAGCATGAAGAGTTCTTCAAGCGGTTCCTCCACCAGCAGGCCGATCTCCTCCATCAACTCGCGTTCGGCCGCCACCGCGTAGCTTTCGCCGGCATCCACGTGGCCGCTGCAGGCGTTGTCCCATACGCCGGGATGATTATCCTTCCGTTTGGATCGTAACTGCAGAAACGCTTCGCCGGCTTCATTGAACACCAGTACATGCGCCGCCCGATGTCGCAACCCCTGCGCATGCACCAGGCTGCGCGGCTGTTGATCGATGATCTCATCGTGCTCGTTGACGACGTCAAAAATGTCTTCGGCGGGATTCATTTTTTACCACAGAGACACAGGGAACACAGAGAGGGTGGAGAGAATATAATCTCTGTGGTTAAACATCATGCAACTCCTTCGCAAGGGCCACAAATTGCTCTAGGGTTACTTTCTCTGCGCGAATTTTGGGGTCCAGATCCACGGCGCCGAAGGCGGCGTCGAGTTGGTCATCAGGCCAACCGCCTTTGAGGTTTTTGCGCATCATCTTGCGGCGTTGACTGAAGGCGCGTTTTACCACAGCGGTGAAAGGCTTATGCAGAGCATCGGGGTAGAGCGGATCGGGACGCCGGTCGAGAGTGAGGCAGGCGGAGTCCACGCGGGGTTCGGGAAAGAAACAGTGCGGAGAAATTTTGAAAATTTCCTTCACCTCATACCGACTGGCGACGAGCAGGGTGAGTTTGCTGTATTCGCGCGTGGCATGACAGGCAGCGAGCCGTTGGCCAACTTCCCATTGCACGGTGACGACCAGTCGCTGTGGTCCGCGCGGCATAGCCGCAAGATCCACCAGCAACGGGGAAGCGACGTTGTAGGGCAGATTTGAGACCAGCTTCCAGTCGCTCCAATCGACCTCGGTGTTCCTGAAATATTTTAATGCATCGGCATGAATGAGTCGGAGCTTTTCCGTGGCGCCAAATCGTTCGGACAAATGCGCGTGCAGGCGCTTGTCCATTTCGATGGCGGTAAGTTGATCGACGGCCGCCAACAAATGTTCCGTGAGCGCGCCGAGGCCGGGGCCGATCTCCAACGCCTGATCGGCGGGGTGCAGATCGGCGGCTTTGGCGATGCGGCGCAGGACATTTTGGTCGTGCAACAGGTTCTGACCGAGCGCTTTGGAAAGGCGCACGGATTCCTCATCCAAGGTGCTGCGAATTTCGTTTCGGTTCATGACATCACCTTTTGCAGCGTCGCGAGGGTGCGTTCGAGTTGTTTCTCAGTGATAGTCAGGGGTGGCGAAAAGGCGATCACTTGACCGTGTTCGCCGGCGGGTAACAGGATGTAGCCGCGCTGCAACATGGTCTTCACGGCGGCCAGCACGCGCGGTCCATCGTTGGGATTGAAGGCTAGGCCGGTCATCAAACCGCGGCCGACATAGCGTGCGCCTTCAATCGGGAAACGTTGGCACAGCTTTTCAAATTTCTTCCCGAGTCGGCGCGTTTGGGTAATGAGTTTTTTCTCTTTCAACTCCTTGATCTGCGCCAGCGCCATCGCGCAGCCGACTGGATGTCCGAGGTAAGTGCTGGTGTGGATGGCCTCGCCGTCGCTGGCGGGCCAGGCGCGATCCATCACCGTGGCACGGCCCACGCAGGCACTGAGCGGGAAGCCGTTGGTGAGCGCTTTGCCCAGGCAGATGAGGTCCGGATAAAATTGCGATGAATCGCAGGCGAACCATTCGCCGGTGCGGCCGAAGCCGGTGTAGATTTCATCGCAGATCAGCAGCGCATGATGCGATTCGCACAGGGCCTTGAGATCGCCCAAAAACCGTAGTGGCGGTACTCGCAAACCGGCTCGGCCCTGAATGGGTTCCATGAGCACGGCGCCGATGGAATGTTTTTGAAATAGCTTTTCCAGATGCACGAGAGTCTCGGCGCAGGCGGCTTCTGTCTCGGGGAACTGCGCGAAGTGACTAAACTTGCCGAGCTGTTTGCGGAAAGGTTTATGGAACATCGCGCGATGCGTGGTGTTCAACGCGCCGTACCCAAGGCCGTGGTAGGCCCCTTCAAAGGCGATCACGCCCGGTTTATCGGTGGCGAGCAGGGCGGTCTTCAGTGCGGCCTCCACGGCCTCAAAACCGGAGTTGCAAAAAATGGTTTTCGCATGGCGCGGCGGCATCTCGTGGGGCAGACAGTGATAATGTACCTGTTGAAACTCCCGTTTGGCCCAGCGCTCGAAGGTGAGTTTGGAGAGCGCGCGGGCCAGTTCGCCCTTCAGCGGATGCGGATGCACATCGCCCATCGCGTGCGGTAGCTTGGCGAACTGCGCTTGGGCGGCTTGGGTGACGCGCGGATTCGCATGGCCCGTGGCGGCGACCGCGAAGGCGCCGGTCAGGTCGAGATACTTGTTGCCGTCCGTATCCCAAACATGCACGCCTTTCGCACGTTCCCAGACAATCGGCCACGTGCCGTCTTCCGCTTGGTGCGTGACATTCGGGCTTTCGTAAGTGCTGAGGAGTTTGAGGTGGCGATTCATTTATTTTTTACCACAGAGGCAAAGAGAGGGGGAATGGCCAATGAGCAAATCCCAATGACCAAGGAATTACCAATGTCCAAATTGGGGGTTGGGTTTTGGTCATCGGGTTTTTCTCTGTGACTCTGGGGTGATGGTTTAAACACCGCGTTCTTCGGCTGGCCAAATATGTTTGTGTTGTTGGAGTTGGAACCGGACGGGAAGGCGATCGGCGGTGATGGCCTCGGCGAGTTCGCGGCGGGTGAGGGGCGTGTGATCGGCGGGCACAGGCTTGAGCACATCGCTTTGCTGTTCGGGTTCCAACGGATTCACCCACGAGAAGAGCACCTCACATGTACCGAAGAGCTGGCGGAGTTGTGTCTTGGCCCAGTCATAATCCTCGCGCGTGCCGATCACGCATTTCACTTCGTCCGAGGCACGAAGGTGCTGGAGGTTGGCCGGCAGGTTGCGTTCGCTCTCGCCGCTGCTGGGGCACTTGAGGTCGACGATGCGATGGACGCGCGCATCCACGCCGCTGATGTCATGCGCGCCGCTGGTTTCCAGTAACACGGTAAACCCGCGATCGGCTAGGGCGGCGAGTAGGGCAGGGGTTTCCTTTTGCAGCAGCGGCTCGCCACCGGTGAGTTCGACTAACGGCGGCTCGGGATACCCTTCGGCCAGCGCGGAGGTCTTCTCCAAAATCGAATCGAGCGTGAGCGTTTCGCCACCGGTAAACGCATAGGCCGTGTCGCAATACGAGCAGCGCAGATCACAGCCGGTGAGTCGAATGAACACACACGGCAACCCGGCAAAGGTGCTTTCGCCCTGCAGGCTCAGATAAATTTCATGGACGCGTAACGTGCCGCTCACGGGGTGGGTTATAGCGATGAAGATGTCATCGGCCAAGAATTCCATTGGCGGATGGCTTTTGGGCCCATAGGTTCGGCCCGTGAAACTTTCAGTAAAAACCGATTATGCCGCGCGGGCGGTGTTGGCGTTGGCGTCGTGGCCGCGCGAAGGGCCGGCGCGGAAGGTGGAAGATCTAGCCGAGACGGTGGGGACTTCCGCCAATTATTTGGTGCAAATTTTGATTGAAATGAAAGGCGCGGGTTTGGTGGATAGCGTGCGCGGAAAGCAGGGTGGTTATCGGCTGGCAAAGGCGCCGGAGGAAATCACGTTGGGGATGGTATGGCGCGCATCGGAGGGGTCCATTTTGGATGTGCCGGCGATTGCGGATGAAGCTTGCCCGGCGGGACTGCGCGAGGCGTGGAAGACCGCAAGTATGGCGCTCACCGAATCGGCTGACCAAGTCAGCTTCGCGCAAATCCTCGAGGCCAGCGGGCGCGACCGCGAGATGTACTATATATAGTTGTTGAGCTAGTCAGCGCTAGTCGTTGTTGCGCACCTTGCCCGTTCCTTGGGTGTTCATCGTGGCGTCGTTGGGATTTTTTTCGCACGATATTTGGTGCATCCCAAGATTCACCACCGTTTCGCCACAATATTCGCAAACTTTATCGCTGGATTGTTTGGTGACGAGCACCACGCCGCCGACGACCAACATTGCGGTCACCACGAGCGTGATTCCGAATTTTGTTTTTTTATCCATACCGTTTTCCTCCCACGCATCAACTTACCACGAGAACCGATTGCGGACAATTCGATTCCTGTAAAAACTTAGTCGGATTTTGGTTTTTCAGGTGTTTTTTCCTGTTCATCCAGCAGATCTACCGAAGTGGGTGGGGCGGGTTGGAGATATTTTTGGATCTCGGCCATCACGTGCGTCGGCTGCTTGCACTCGCGACCGGAACAAATGAAGGCTTTAGGCCCGTCCTTGCCGGGCTTGAGCGATTTGGCAAATTCCTCCACCGGCCCAGTTGTGCCCAGCACGATTCGGTTGGGCTGATATTGGCCGTGCACCGCGCGCAGGATTTTTTGAGTGGCGGCATCGTCGGGTGCGCCGGCCACCACCACGCGGTAGGGTTCGTGCAAATAAAAATCCAGCGCCATCATCAGATATGGTACTCCGCGCGCGCCGCGGTCCAGATTGAGTGCGAATAATTTGAGCGTGGCTCCTGCTTTATCGCGATACACTTTTTTCTCGGTCATTTTGTGTAGCTTCAGTAATGCGAGTGACGCCACTGAATTGGCCGAAGGCATTGCGCCGTCGTAATCTTCCTTGGCGCGCACGATCAAATCTTCGCCTCCCATAGCCTGGAAAAATCCACCGTTTTCATCATCATAAAACAACTCGATCATTCGATCGGCCAAAGCGATCGCTTGCGTGAGATGCTCGGGCTTGAGCGTGGCTTCGTAGAGATGCAGCGTGCCGTCGAGTTGGAAGGCGTAGGCATCGAGCAGTTGCACCGAGTCGCGCGCGCCATCGCGCCAGCGATGATACATCGTTTTGGTTTTGGCATCCCAAAACGTATTGAGGATGAAGGCGTTATTGGCCTCGGCCATTTTCAAATAAGGCGCATCGCCGAGCACCGCGTAAGCGCGGGCCACGGCGCCGAGCATCAGTCCGTTCCAGCTGGATAGGATTTTGTCGTCCAAATGCGGGCGGATGCGTTTGGCGCGCACGGCGTCCATTTTTTTGCGTGCGGAAGCGAGCAACACTTTGTCGGCATCGGTGAGCTTGGGATCCACGATGCTCAAGATGTTGAGGTTTTTCAGCGGCTCGGGATGGCTGTGATCTTCAAAATTGCCGTGTTCGGTGATGCCGTAATGGCGGGTGATAAGTGCGGCTTCCTCGGCGTTGAGGATTTTTTCTAGCTCGGCTTTAGTCCAACAATAAAATTTACCTTCCTGCCCTTCGCTGTCTGCGTCTTCAGCGGAATACCAGCCGCCGCCTTTGTGCGTCATATCGCGCGCGAGGTAGCGGAGGATGTCGCGCACTACGGCGGCGTGGCGCTCATCGCTGCTCACCAAATAAGCGTCGAGATACAAATGAATGAGTTGGGCATTGTCGTAGAGCATTTTCTCAAAATGCGGGACCAACCATTTTTCATCCACCGAATAGCGGGCAAACCCGCCGCCGAGTTGATCGTACATCCCGCCGGCCGCCATCTGTTCGCAGGTGTGAGTGACCATCCGAATGCCATCGGCATCATCGGCGCGCGCCGATTGCCACAGTACAAATGCCGGTTCGCTGGGCCGTGGGAATTTTGGTTTATCGCCAAACCCTCCGAAGCGTGGATCATAAGTGGCCTTGATTTCCGCGAGGCCGTTGGTGAGCAGTCCGTAATTGAGCTTGGCGTTTGGGTCGGGCTTACGGGCGGTGGCTTCGGCTAAGCCTTCCCGCATTCTTTTTGCATCCCTCTCGATGAGGGGGCGTTTTTCTGCGTCATTCCAAAATTCGTTTACGCGGCCACAGAGTGACATGAAATCTTTCTTTGGATAATAGGTGCCGCCAAAGAATGGGTTTTTTTCGGGGGTGAGAAACACGCTCATCGGCCAACCGCCCCCGCCGGTGGTGGCCTGCACGAAAGACATATAAATCTTGTCAACATCCGGCCGTTCTTCGCGGTCGAGCTTGATGCAAATGAAATGTTTGTTGAGCAACACACCCACTTCCTCATCCTCAAAACTTTCGCGTTCCATCACGTGGCACCAGTGGCAGGTGGAATAGCCGATGGAGAGAAAGATCGGTTTATCCTCTTTTTTTGCCTTGGCAAATGCTTCCTCGCCCCACGGAAACCAGTCGATTGGATTATGCGCATGCTGCAGCAGGTACGGAGATTTTTCCTTGGCGAGTCGATTGGTGTGGGGTGTTGAGTTGGGTTTCACGTTTGTTTCTGGAGTGGGATGTTGTTGCCCAATGTTGCCAACTGTCGTATTGGAGTTGGTTGAAGGAACGGTGTTGGTAGACGTTGGTCTTGAGGTGGCGGGAAGTTCCCCGGGTTGACCACAGCCCCACGTCAACAGGGTGGCGGTCAAAAAAGTGCTGTAAAATGTGGATGCGCGCATCGGCGGAGTATGCAGCAAAGTGCCTACAGCGCAAGTCGGGATGCAGATTGCAGAATCGTAAAAGACTTGCCAACCCGCGCCACCACACGCCACGTTCACTCCGTATGGCAAAAACCGCGCTCATCACCGGCATCACCGGCCAGGATGGCTCTTATCTGGCTGAGTTACTTCTGGAAAAAGGCTACGAGGTCCACGGGATCATCCGCCGTGCCAGTACGTTTAACACGGGACGGCTGGATGCCATTTATCAGGATCCTCACGTGGAGGATAATCGACTGAAGCTACACTACGGCGATCTCAGTGACGCCAGCGGAATGGCGCGATTGATCAGCAAGATCGAGCCAGCCGAGGTTTACAATCTCGCCGCCCAAAGCCATGTGCGCGTGAGCTTTGATGCGCCCGAGTACACCACTGACATCACCGCCACCGGCACCGTGCGCCTGCTCGAAGCCATTCGCGAGGTGGGCATCAAACCGCGTTTTTATCAGGCCTCCTCCAGTGAAATGTTTGGCAAAGTGGCGGAGGTGCCCCAAACGGAAACCACGCCGTTTTATCCGCGCAGTCCTTACGGTTGCGCGAAGGTGTATTCGTTTTGGGTGACGGTGAACTATCGCGAATCTTACGGGATGCACGCGAGCAACGGTATTTTGTTCAATCACGAATCGCCGCGCCGTGGCGAAACATTTGTCACCCGCAAGATCACCCGAGCCGTGGCTCGCATCGCCGCCGGTTTGCAGGACAAACTTTACCTCGGCAACCTCGATGCCAAGCGCGACTGGGGCTACGCCAAGGAATACGTGGACGCAATGTGGCGGATGCTCCAACAGGATGAGCCGGACGACTACGTGGTGGCCACCGGCGAGACGCGCACCATCCGTGAATTTCTTGAGGTCGCCTTCGATCGCGTGGATCTTAATTGGGAAGACTATGTGGAAATCGACCCGCGCTATTATCGCCCCGCTGAAGTAGAATTGCTCGTGGGCGATCCCGCCAAGGCAAAAGAAAAACTCGGCTGGGAAGCCCAAGTGAAATTCGCCGAACTCGCCAAGCTAATGGTCGATGCCGACGTGCAACTGCTGGCCGATCAACGAGCCGGTAAACTCGTGGAACGCGAATGAGCCGTCCCCGCGCATTGATCACCGGCATCACGGGCCAAGACGGCTCATACCTCGCTGATTTGCTTTTGGAAAAAGGCTACGAAGTCCACGGCCTCGTCCGCCGCACGAGCACGCTGAAACGATCGCGCCTCGATCATCTTTATCATAATCCGGAAATTTATAACCAATCCCTCTTCCTGCATTATGCCGAGCTGGACGATCCCACAACGCTCCGCCGGATGCTGGAAAAAGCCGCGCCCGATGAACTGTATCACCTCGCCGGCCAAAGTCATGTGGGCTTGAGCTTCGAAATCCCCGAAGCCACCGCCGATATGACCGCCATCGGCACGCTGCGTTTGCTGGAAATGATGCGTGACCTTCCGAAGGCGCCGCGTTTATATCACGCCTCTTCCAGTGAAATTTTTGGACGCCCCGAAGTTTCGCCGCAGGACGAATCCACCCCGCACTTGCCGGTGAACCCCTACGGGGTGGCCAAATCCTTCGCAACACAAATGACGCGTGTGTACCGGGAAACCCACGGCCTCTTCGCCTGCAACGGCATTGCGTACAATCACGAGTCGCCCCGTCGCGGTGAAAATTTTGTGACGCGAAAAATCTGCCGCGCCGCCGCCGCCATCAAGGCCGGACGGCAAAAGGAATTGCTGTTGGGCGACACCAGTGCCAAGCGCGATTGGGGCGATGCCCGCGACACCGTGCGCGGCATGTGGCTCGCGTTGCAACACGACACCGCCGCCGATTATATTTTCGCCACAGGTAAACTCCACACCGTGCAGGACATCGTGGATCTTGCTTTCGCCACGGTGGATTTGAATGCCCCCGATTACATTAAACGCGACGAACGTTTCATGCGCCCCGCCGAGCCCTCGCGTTTGCTCGGTAATCCCACTCGTGCCAAAGAGCAACTCGGTTGGGAAGCGAAAACAACTTTTGAAGATTTAATCCGTGAAATGACCGAAGCCGAATTGCGGGCGTTCGGTTAATGATTAGGCGTACTTTTCCTGAAACTCGGCGTACGCCGCCGCGATGCCCTTGCGCAAATCGACTTGCGGCTTCCAGCCCATCGCTTCGAGCCGGGAGCCATCCATTAACTTGCGCGGGGTGCCGTCGGGTTGAGAGGTGTCCCAATCAAGAGTGCCTTGGTATCCCACCACGTCGGCAACCAATTCCGAAAGTTCGCGAATGGATAATTCCGTGCCGAGACCGACGTTGATAAAATTTTCCTCGCTGAAATTTTCCATGAGGAAAACACAGGCGCGTGCCAAGTCATCACTGTGTAAAAACTCCCGCAACGGCGAGCCGCTGCCCCAGCAACTCACTGATTCGGCTCCGCTCGTTTTGGCTTCGTGAAAACGCCGGATCATCGCCGGTAACACGTGCGATCCCTCCGGATCATAATTGTCATTCGGCCCGTAAAGATTCGTCGGCATTGCGGCAATAAAATCGCAACCGTATTGCCGTCGATAGGCTTGGCACATTTTGATGCCGGCAATTTTTGCAATCGCGTACCATTCGTTGGTGGGCTCTAACGGGCCGGTGAGTAAGTGCGCCTCCTGCATCGGTTGAGGCGACAGTTTGGGATAAATACAGGAGCTGCCAAGAAAGAGCACCTTCTTCACGCCGTGCCGATGGGCCCCGTCGATGAGATTATTTTGGATGCGTAGATTTTCAAACAGAAACTGCGCGGGCAACGTGCTGTTGGCCTTGATGCCGCCCACGCGCGCGGCGGCGATGAAAATGTACTCAGGAGTTTCCGTCTCAAAAAATTTTTCCACCGCAGCGGTGTCCAGCAAATCCAATTCCGCGTGGGTACGCCCGATGAGATTGGTGTGCCCGACTGCTTCGAGCGCGCGCCAGATGGCGCTGCCCGCAAGGCCGCGATGGCCGGCCACGTAAATGCGGGCGTCGACTGTCAATGGAGATGTGCTTCGATGGCCGCCTGCATTTTGGGCAGGTGCTGGGCGGGGTTTCGGTTATCGTGGACGGCGAGGATTTTGCCGTTCTTGCCAATGAGAAAACTCACGCGACGGGCCAGTGCGCGATTGGGAACGCGTACGCCATAAGTATCGGCTACTTTGCCATTGGGATCGGAGAGCAATGTAAAGTTGAGTTGGGATTTCTTGATGAAGCGCTGGTGACTGGCGATGGTGTCAAAACTTACGCCCACCACTTGCACGCCTTTTTGTCCGAGCGTGCCCACGTTGTCGCGCAGGGCGAGGGCTTGTTTGGTGCAGGCGGGGGTGTCGTCTTTGGGATAAAAATAAAGCAACACCGCCTTCACATCGTGCCGCTCCAGCGTGTCGGCAAGGCTCCACGGTTTATTAGCCTGATCGCGGCATTGGATGCCCGGCGCGGCCGCGCCCACTTTGGGCAATCTGGCCAAGTCGGTGGCGGAGGCGGTGATCGCCCCCATACACATCAATGCAAAAATGATTCTCATTCGTTTTAACCGCTCAAAGTGTGGGAAAGCGCGACTGTATCATTTTATTCGACTGGTTCAAATCGTTTTTTCTTCAAGTGTGACTTGCCTCGTGCCGGTATTGGAGTATGGTTTCGCCGAATCCATTCCACCATGACACACTTAAAAAAAATCGTTCTTGGGCCGTTTTTCGCCATTTGCATTTCTCAACCCACAGTTGCCGCGCCAAAAGCCGGGGCATTTCTCAACGCCAAGGATGCCGGAGCTGCATTCCAAATCCAGGGTGAATATGCCGTCAAACTCGCCGGCGTGCAGGTGATCGCGCTGGGTGATGGCAAGTACCGTGCTGTGATTCATAAAGGGGGCTTGCCCGGCGCTGGCTGGGACAAAGGCAAAAAGATCGAACTCGACGGCGCCGCCACCACCTCCGGCGCGAATTTCCCCGAGGCCAATGGCTGGGCCGCGCAAATCACCGGCGGCACACTGCGCCTCACCGCGCCCAACGCGGATGCGCTCAAGCTCGAAGCCATCCAACGTAAAAGCCCCACGCTCGGCAGCCGTCCGCCCAAGGGCGCGACCATCCTGTTCGATGGCACGGATGCCAAACAATTCAAGCCCGGCAAAATCACAAAGGACGGTTTGCTCGAGCAAGGCGCGAACAGCGTTCAACGTTTTCAAAGCCATCGGTTGCACATTGAGTTTCGTCTCCCTTTCCAACCCAAAGCGCGCGGGCAAGGGCGGGGCAACAGCGGCTGTTATCTGCAAGGCCGGTACGAGGTGCAGATGCTCGACTCCTTCGGCCTCGCCGGTAAACACAACGAATGCGGCGGTATCTACACCATCAAAGCCCCCGACGTGAATATGTGTTTCCCGCCGCTTTCGTGGCAAACGTACGACATCGACTTCACCGCTGCTCAATTCAAGGACGGCAAGAAGGTGGCTGACGCGGTCATCACCGTTTTCCACAACGGCGTGAAGATTCACGACCAAGTGAAACTCCCCAAACGCACTACCGCCAGCCCATTAGCCGAAGGCCCCGATCCGGGATTTATACATTTGCAAAACCACGGTAACCCTGTTCGGTACCGAAATATTTGGGTTTTGGAGAAGTAAAATTCTTCAATGCAGCTCCACCCAAAACCAGATGGCAGCGCAGATTCCGAAGATGATGGAGCCAATGAGCGCCACCATTTCGAAGCCTAAATCTGCCGCAATCATCATGGCTTTACCCTGCCATCATCCGCTGCGCATTTAAAGTTCTATCCCCAAAAAAGGAACCGCCGCGGCTGGGTGGTGGGCGTCGCCGCGACGGTTATAGTTCTACGGATTGGATGGGGGCATCCGTAGAGGCGCCTCTTCTACCAAAAGGTCTGGAGGCTGGCAACCCCTTTTAGGCAATTATCATTCGCAGGATGTTCACAGCCCAGGGATTGGCAACACCTCTGATAACCAGCCGGTTTCCAACCCCTCGGCGCTGTTCGCACAAAAAACGCTTAGCCTCTTCAATTTGCTTGATTGCACGGAATTGCCCGCTACACTGCGCGCCCCACTGACGGGAGTGTAGCTCAGTTGGTAGAGCAGTGGCCTTTTAAGCCATTGGTCCGGGGTTCGAGCCCCCGCGCTCCTACCAGAAAACGCGGGCTTTCTTACGTTTCTAAAATCGCCTTTTCTCAATATCACCATTTCTCACCGAATTATGCGTGAGAAAGCGTGAGATTTCATTAGGCAAATTGTTTTCAGCCCCCAAAAGCATTTACACCAGAGCCGGAGAGGCGTAGGGTGGTGTGGCCGGTAATAGTATTTTTCACGATGTCTCTAACGAATTGTTTAAAATGTGAATGGAAAATTAGCACCGAAGCTGAGTCCTGCCCACATTGCGGCCTCAGTGACCCTGTTCCACCCAAATGCAAAATATGTGAAGGATGGATTTATGAGGAAAATAAATCATGCCCAACTTGCGGCGACCCCAACCCTCTTGAAGCCAAAGAGTCAAGCGCTTCAACGGTAAAATGTAGGAAATGCGAAAACATCATAAGTCCTAACGCTAAAGACTGCCCTCATTGTAATTGTGAGACACCAGCACCAGTTGAGTGCCAAGCTTGTGGGGGCGATGTGGATTATGAAAGGAGCATTTGCCTGAAGTGTGGACATCCACTGAGTTGTTCAGGCCAATCTTGGCAACTGGTCGAATGTAGAAAATGCGAAAACAAGACAAGCACAGAAGCAGAATGTTGTCCCCAATGTAATTGCGCTGACCCAATCATTGAGTTGTTGCCTTTTATCCAATGTCGCGAAAATGGTTGTGGCTCCATCATTCATAAAGAAGCGGAGCCATGTCCATACTGCGGATGCCCTGAACCCGCCCCCACTAATGCGACTACTCTCAAAGCTGATGATTATGCGGTCGCTACTTTTCTAGTAAAGCGAGAGGACAAGGAGCCAGAGCGTTACAAGACCAATGAGGTTATCGACAGAATCAAATTAGGGCAGATTCTCCCCCAACAGAAGATGACAATTGATGGTCCTGACAAATATCATTCCTGGCACCCTGCTTATTACTATTCGCCTTTTTCAGAATACGAAGGGTTCGACCCAGAGAAAGCTGCCGAAAAAGCTGAGGAAAAACTTTCCCAGCAATTGCTGATTGCCCTCAGCCCATCGTTCCTTTTATCCCTAAGCTCCTTAGTGGGATTGATAATGAAAAAATATTTCTTCCAAACGGAGATGGTATTCCTTGGATATGAGTCAGTTAGCCCCTTCGCCTTACTTGGTGCGGTGATTTATTTCTGGCTAACTTTATGTGTTTACTGGAGATACAATGAAGCTAGATACCTACTAATAGGATGTTATTTGTTAAGCATCGGTTTTTGGGTGGTAACACTGAGTGATCAGCTGAGTGATTCCGGCGCTAGAGTTTTTCTTATCATCAGTGGGCTTTTTGTAGCCATAACAGTAGTAGGCCTAGTTCGGTCTGGAAAAATACTGTATCAACTCGGTTCGGCAGATAGTGTGGCACGGAGGAAGAAAGCAAGAGAGTTAATGCTCAAGGGGGAAGTTAGGGCACGCAACAGTTGATGCTGCGTGATTAAGAACTTCATCCAAAACCTTGAAAGATTGAGCTAGCGATCTGCTTGACTATCCAAGTCCTGCGCTGGCCTAAGCCTCTCATTTGGGCCCAAAATCGGAATAATTGTTTCATTACACCGATTAGCTTCGTCTTCTAGAAGCCTAATAAGCTCATTAATCTCATCTTTTGAAAACACCTCCACCATTGAAGCCTCTGACTCTCCTTCGTATTCAACTCCGAACACAAAACCGCCATAGGATAAAAATAAAAGGACGATCGTCATTTTTATGATTTATATGCCACATTTTTGGATTTTGAGAAACCCTAGCTATCAAGGCCTCTCTTTCTCAGCACATTAGCGGGAAGTAATTCTAACTTTCAGGCAGCGTCTTTGCGTGAGAAAGCTTGAGATTTCATTAGGCAAATTGTTTTCAGACCCCAACAGAATTTACACCAGAGCCGGTGCGTTGGTAGGGTGGCGGGCATGAAACAGATTCTCTTGATGATTGCGGTGGTGGCGGTGGTGGCGGGGGGGGCGGGGGGGGGGGGGGGGGGGGGGGGGGGGGCCCAACGTGGCGCCAAGGAGGCCCGCGCGATTTCTGGCCCCCTTTGTTGGAAAGGCGGTCCGCACAAAACCCACCAAACCCCACCCGCACACACCCACCCCGGGTTGGCCAAAAAAACCCCCCCCCACCCTGACCCCCCCCCAAACCACCCCACCGGCCCC
>JACNJL010000022.1:20176-100687 GCA_014382585.1 Limisphaerales bacterium
GGGGGGGGGGGGGGGGGGGGGGTGGGGGGGGGGGTGGGGGGGGGGGGGGGTGGGGCGCCAAGGGTGGCCCATAATGCCCCCGCCGGTATTACTGACCCCTTTGTTGAGAAGGCGGTTCGTCAGAAACTCAACGAACCCACAGGCGAACTCACCAACGCGGATTTGGCAAAAGTCACCCGCCTTGACTTGAGCCGCACCCAAATCACCGACGCGGACCTCAAGGACGTGGCTAAGTTAAAGAAGCTCACCCGCCTTCACTTGAACGGCACCCAAATCACCGAAGCGGGTCTCAAGGATTTGGCCAAGGGGTCTCAAGGATTTGGCCAAGATGCAGAAGCTCACCTACTTTGACTTGCGCTCCACCAAAATCACCGACGAGGGCGTGGCTTGGTTAAGGAAGGCGTTGCCCGAGTGTAAAAGATTCTTCCACAGCTACAAGAAGGACTAACCCACTCCCTTATCCCTTCTGCCTCTTCTCCAGCCTACCCCAAAACAGGATGGCTTAAATCGAAAGCGGAGCAATGGTTTTACGTGAGAAAGCGTGAGATTTAATTAGGCAAATAGGTCTCCCTCAACAGCATTTACACCAGAGCCGGTGAGACGTAGGCTGGCGGGCATGAAGCAGATTTCCTTGGTGATTGCGTTGGTGGCGTTGGTTGGGTGTAACACACCTTGCCCCAAAGAGGTTCGCATCCCCGCCGACGTGGCAAAGATCGCTGCCATGGATCTTGGCCTTGAGGAAGGTCAGTTGACGTTGGAGCGGGCGAAGGTTGTTCAATCATTAAACTTGAGCGTGGCGGGCTTGACGACTGTTTGTTTTCTGGATCGGTTTCCATCTTTGAAGGAATTGCGACTGGATTCAAATTCCATAATCGATATTAGCCCACTGGCCAACTTGACGAATCTGGAGTCGCTGGAATTACAACTCAATAATGTGAAAAGCTTGGCCCCTTTATCAGATTTGAAAAAACTTAAATATCTTAGCCTGAGAAAAAACAAAATCCGAAGCCTAAAGCCACTCCATCAGTTACATTTTCTAGAGAGGCTGTATGTTTTCGGAAACCCCTTAGGAAAAGGTGAGATTTCGGCCCTCCGTAAAGCTCTTCCTAGCTGTAAAATCATAACAGAAGAGGAATGACATTTTCTCTGACAAAGCCATTAGGCAACCTCTATTTCGTTTTGTTAACAACTGGTGAATAGCCGGTGCACACGAAAGAATAACTCCGGCTTGGACGCCGGCGTTTCTGTGATAAATTTTTCTGCGTTGAGCGGATCTTCGGAGACGCTCGGTCGGTCAGCCGATCGCGGGAGCGGGATTCTTCGGAATCACCTCTGAAGGAAACGGCTTTGGGAGCGATCCCGGAGAGCAGTCCTTAAGAGGTCTGTTAAAGGCAGTTCCCACCCAGGCCGGTCGCCCTTCGGGGTGGCAGGTTGGCCTGTCTCCTTCGGGATGGCAGGCTGGGGGTCGGATTTGGCTGTTACTCTGAAAAGAGTAATTGCCCTGCCAAGGGCAACGACCTCGAGAGAACTCCCGCAAGGGAGCCCCCTTGAAAAGGATTGGTAACCGCCCGCGGCGAACTTCGGTTTACTGCGGGCGGTTTTTTTTGTGCAGATCATTTTGTGCAAATCTGTGCAAATCATTTTGGGTGGCAGCGCGATGGCGCGCAGCAACTTACGATCAATGGTTTCAAAAATTGATGCGTGAGCCGTAGCCCTTCATCAAGGGGGCGGGTCGAAGTTAGGGTATTTTCTCGTTTGAATTTTTACGCGAGCGCGCCTAGGCTCGGCGCGTGATGAAATCCATAAAACGCATTTCCCTTACTCTCACCGTGTTAGTCTTTTTCGGCTGCGTTAGTGCAGACGAAAAAGCGACCATCACCACCATCGAATCGCTGGGCGGCCGAGTGCTGTACATCGCCAAAGATGCCAAAGAATACAGCGTGACGATCACGAAAGATTCCTTCGGTAAATCGAAAGGCTTCACCGCGGCAAATGCCAAGTTGCTGGGGCAATTGGGCAATGCGGTGGAGATATCACTGCAACATCCCGATGCCAATGATGCGTGGGTCACCTCTTTGAAAGGGTTGAAGGGACTGAAGAAGCTTCACTTGGAAAAAACAAAAATCACCGATCAGGCATTGGGCACCGTCGGCGGGCTTGTTGGCCTGGAATATCTGAACCTTTACAACACCGGCGTGACCGATGCCGGGCTGGACAAGCTCAAAAACCTGAAGCGCCTCCGAAGCCTTTACCTGTGGGAGACCAAAGTGACCGAAGCCAAGGCCAAGGCGTTTCAAGCGGCAATGGCGAAGGCAGGCAACAAAGATCTCTCCATCAACCTTGGCGTGGGCAAAGATTTACGCAGCGTGAACACACTCGCTCGTTTAGCCAAAGTACGCGCCGCATCCGAGACCTCCGCGCGCGAGGCTGCCGCCAAAGCCGCCAAGGCGGAATCCGAACGCATCGCCGCGATCAAGACGCCATTGTTTGATAAAGACATTCTGCCCATCATCCAAAAAAGCTGCACTGAGTGCCACGGCAAAGAAAAACAAAAAGGCAAACTTCGGCTCGATAGTTATGCCGAGCTGATGAAGGGAGCCGATGGCGAGCCGGTTTTCGTGGCCGGCAAACCGGGCGAAAGTGAAATTCACGCGCGCATTTTATTGCCCGATAGTGATGATGACCGCATGCCACCGAAAGGTAACCGGATTTCAAAACCGGTGGCCGATCTCATCAAGCGATGGATCGAGCAGGGCGCAAAGCAAAAATAACCGAACACTGGCGGAAGCCAGGAAAAGTTTCATCCCGTACAGCATCCTGCGGTACGGGATTTTTTCTGGGTATAATTTTCATTCCAAATGCGCCATTTCCGCGCATCAATTTTATTTCACTAAACAGGCAGTCTGTTTTTCAATGGAAAAAGGCAATGCGAAGGGCCAAGAAAATTGGCACGGGGTTTGCTGTGTATAGATTAACAACAGGTTAGAACAGCCTCTAAAAAATAAACACAAGTTGCTGTAACACTAGAAGGATTGATTCGCCTGGAGAGCTGGGGCAGCTAAGCTGCCCCTTTTCTCTTTTTCACACTCGGTTCTCTGGTATCTGGATAAATAATCCGAAACCCAGATTCTTTTATTGCGTCTTATTTCATTGGGCGATTCCAAGAAATCATTGGACAACCTCCTTGAAATTCCGTTTAATGAGTCAGCGTTTGAGCAAATTGTATTGAAAGGCTAACGATGAGTACACCTCCCCCACCCCCACCTGGTGATGCCCCGCCACCTCCTGCAGGCAACGTTCCTCCAGCTGAACCCGCGCCACCAGCGGCGATGGCACCGGCCATGACACCCCACGCCCAATTTGGTGCACCTGTTGCTGCCAAGAGTGGTGGTGCCAAGAAAATCATTTTCATTCTCATCGGCGTGCTTGCCCTCGGCGGCATTGGCTTTGCCGGTTACAAGTATGGCCCCGGACTATGGGCCAAATACATGGGCGGCGGCGATCTCAGTACGCCTGATGGCGCCATCAAATATGTCCTAAACGGCTTGGCCGATAACAGACCCGAGGTGGTTTGGGAAATACTGCCAGCCAAGCATCAAAAAATGATTCATGAGGCGGTTAAAAAATCAGGAGCAAACGTCGACGCCGAAGTCCAAACGAAAACCGTTGCTGTATTGAAAAAAGCCACCGGAGTTTTGAAGAATAAAAAAGCGCTCATCCTTGAGACCGTGCGGACGATGAGCGGTGGGCAGGGTGGGGGGCTCCCACCCGAGATCATCGATAATTGGGATGATTTTGTATCCGTGCTAGAGATTGTTGTTAACAGCAAAGCCATGACGTCGGAATGGATCAAGGATCCGGACATCGGTGCGGTGCTCAAAGAAGATGGCGGCAAGTTAATGAGTTCGCCGTCGTTTGAGAAACTGGTCAACTGGGCTTTGAAGGAAGGAGCAGATCCAGATGCGCCGAAGGATTTGGCAGAATTTCGGAAATGGCTAAAGGGGATCGAAGTTGAGTTATTGGAATCGACTGAAACCACAGCCACTGTGAAGATAAGTTCCACCGACTTCGAGATGCCAGATGATGATACTCTTGAAATGGTCAAGGTGGAGGAGCGCTGGCTGCCTAAGGAGATGGCCGAAGGGTTAGATCAGTTGGAACAGATTATTCCCATGCTTCAGCAAACTATGCCCATGGGCCAAATCGGGGCTTCTCAAATGACAGGCCAACAGAAACGGCAATTGATGAGCTTACTCGGTTCTTTGGAAAATGCTTTGGACACAATCAACAATGCATCCAGTTCACAGGAAATGCTTGTCGCCGTTGGGCAGGTGATGGGCGGAGCGCTGGGGCAACAACTGGCCGGTTTCGGCCAGGCTTTTGGCAGCGGTGGCGGTGGCGTCACCCGACCGGGCGGAGGATTTCCCGGCTCGAATCCTGGTATTCAACCCGGAATACAGCCGGGCACCAATCCCGGCACCAATCCCGGCACAACCATTCCCGGTTTGGCCCCGACGGGGCCGCCCAAGCCCCCCGGCTACAAAACCGATTGGTCCGTGGGGGGAGGCCGATTCAAGATTGATGAGATTTACCCCGGCAAATCCGAGGCAATCATCACCCAGGTCTTCGGGCCACCCGCTCAAAAGCAGGGAGATTTCTGGACCTATCGCGGCCTGAAAGTCCGCAACATGAAAGTCGGCGGCACCTACTCCACCGTCGTATTCCAAATGCAAAACGGAAAAGTCCTCCGCGTTGTTGTTCAACCATGAAACACATATTCCCTCTCATCGCCCTATCATTTACCTTCGCCCTTGGTTGTGGCAAACCCACAGGCACACCCGCCGGCCCAAGCCCGAACGTCAAAGTGGACGCCAAAGTGGACGCCAACCGATCCACCGGTGAAAAGGTGGCGGACTCATTGGAGGATATCTCCCACGCCATCCGGAACGTTCAATCGCTCACTGAAAACGTTAAAAATATAAAAGGACTGCAACTCGTTCCCGAGCGCTTGGCGTGGGAATATAAAATAATCGATCCCGCTGATGCGGAAATCAGTCTTGAAACCCGCCTCAACAATCTTGGGAAAGCAGGCTGGGAACTCTCCGCTTCCACGCCCAAAGGAAACTTCATCCTCAAGCGCCGACAACAGAAAACCAAATAAGCCGGATTGCAAATCGCGGTTGGATGATATACCGTCCCGCCTCTGCGGGCGATTGGCGCAGTGGCTAGCGCAGCGGCTTTACACGCCGTTGGTCGGGGGTTCGAATCCCTCATCGCCTACCAACCCTCATTGCGCTCTCATTATCTATTTACTTGGCTGGGGCCTTGGGTAGTAACCGGGCGTCAATTTTAAATGAAATTCCTTATTGGGGAGGGCGCCCGTGCAAGTCTGTCTCTGGCCACACCGGTCAGCACAAACGAGAAGACTAGAGCCAGGGCCATGGATTGAAGGGCCAATCGTTTCAACCGTTTATTATTTTCCGTTCACCCCGTTACCGCCGATCACAGAAGCGGGCTGGAATGGTCGGCTGATGCTGGTTTGCGGTTTGCCGATAGTGGAGCCGCCGATTGATTTGAGGTGCGCATTGATCGCTGTTTCAAAATTCCCGGCGTCCACCTGATTCACGCTGCCATCGGCCAACGACATTTGGCCTTGGTCTTTGTTGAGCTGGGCCATGATATACGGTGAGAGCCGCGTCACCTCGGCCGCCGGCGTGGTTTCGCCAAGTTCATCCGCGCCCACAAATCGGGTGGAATTGCCCGGCGGATTCATAACCGTAACGCAGACAGCCTGATAATTATTCATAAACCAGCGGCTTCCAAAAGGTTTGAGGCAGGGATGTTCGGTATTGCGGGAGAGGCCCACGATGGTATTGGGCAGTAGCTGGTCGCCCCCGTGACACACAGAATAACTGAGGCCTTTGATATCCATTTGCCGCAGCGAACTAAAATTTGAGGCCATGTTTTCGTTGACGGATTCTGCCTGTGGATCGCACGGCGATAGCAGGGTTTTTGGTGTGCTCAGCGCGTTGCGAATGATGGGGATACAAAACAGTGTCGACACATCGCGCACCCGACGGTTGGCCGGAGCCTGATTAGGGAATGGCTGGGCACCCGTGAGTCCGGCGGAGACTTCCGTTTGTTCTTCCAAGGTTAACAGCCACGGAAGTCGGCTGTTATAATCATTGGCAAACCCGGTGAGGGCCATCGTGACTTGCCGGAGATTGCTGATGCAACGCAAGCGGTTCGCCTTGTTTTTTGCCCGCGCCAATACCGGCAAAAGGATCGATGCCAGTATGCCGATGATGGCGATCACCACCAGAAGCTCGATCAATGTAAACCCGCGACGGGCGTGGTTTGAGGTGCCAGCTTGCATGACTGTGCAAAACCTAACTAAATCAGTGATTCTTGCCAATGGAAAATCAACAGCCACGTTTGCGGTGGTTTTGCTTCTCCGAATTTTAAAAAGGAAAGCCCCGGCCGAAGCCAGGGCTTGCCCATCCCCATCCAATCATACGTTAGCGCCATTGCCACCAAGGGCGCTTGGGGGTTCGGCGGAAGGGTTTGCGTTTTTTGACGATCAATCGCCCTTCAATATTGCCTTCCGCGCCGCGCCAGCCGTCTACGGCGATGTGGTACGTTAGACCGCGCCGTACGTTAAACCGCACGCGGCTGGTGAGTCGCCCGCCGCTGTCATCATCGCGCGCCACGCGTCGCAAGCCATCGAGCGTGTTCCCGCGGTAAACCGCCATCACCGTGTCGAAGTCGCTGCCGCGGAGGGTGATATCACCCCGACCCGAGCGCGGAGCGGTCCAGGTGAACCAAACCGATTTCTGCGCCTTCAGCCAATAATGGCGAGGCTCGCCATCTTCCGCTGTGGCCGCCACATTCGTGAAGCCGGACAAGCTCGCCCGGCGTCCGCTCAAGTCGGCTGATTCCTCGAAGTCATCATTCGCCGGCGGGTGAACGACCGCCACCGTGAGGCTTGCGCTGGCCGGATCTTTATCCGGCGCACTGCCTTCGGCGGTGATGACCAATTCGGTGATCGCCGAGTCGTCCGGCACGTCCAACGTCGCCGAGTAGACGCCGTCGTTCGCGTTGACATCCGGAGCCACGCCATCATCGGCGAAGCTCAACGAATCGCCGCCGGCATCACCGGTCACCGTGGCACCGGTCACCGGCGTCACATCCGTTACGCTTGCGAACACCGCCGCCGTTCGTCCGCCGCGTAATGGGTCTTCCGAAACAGCGAGCGTCAGCTCCAGTGAACCATCGTCGCTGCCATCCACTGCATTGCCCGCGTTGGCGAGTCCGCCGCTGACGGTGCGACCGCGGAGTGAATCCAAAAACACGCTGGTGTTTAGCAACCGCGCCTTGGCCTGCGCTGCGCTCAACGAGCGGTCGTGAGCCAGCAGCAGTGCCATTACGCCTGCCACGTGCGGCGTGGCCATGCTGGTGCCGCTGTAGTAGGCGTAACTGTCGTCGGAGTCAGCCACCGTGGAAAAAATATCCACGCCCGGCGCGCCGAGGTCGACAGTGGTTTTGCCGAAATTAGACCAACTGGCGAGGTTGCCCGATCGGTCAATCGCGGCCACCGCGATGATGTTATCGAGATCATACGCACTGGGATAGTTGGGCGAGTTGTCGGTATCCAATCCGCTGTTGCCCGCCGCCGCGATGAACAGGACGCCGGCATCCTGCGCGCGTTGGATGGCGTCGTACAGGCTTTGGCTGAAGCCGCCGCCGCCCCAGCTGTTGCTGAGCACTTTGGCGCCTTTGCTCACCGCGAAGTCAATGCACGTCACTGCGCCGCTGGTGTAGCCGCTGCCTTGAGCGCTGAGGAATTTGCATCCCATCAGGCGCACGTCCCAAGCCACGCCCACGTGCGCGTAGCCATCATTGGCCGACGCGCCGATCGTGCCCGCGCAATGCGTGCCGTGCCCGTGATCATCCATCGGATCACCGTCGTTATTGATGACGTCAATGCCGTGCACATTATCGATGTAACCATCGCCGTCGTCATCAATGCCGTTACCGGCAATCTCGTCAGGATTTACCCACATTTGGTTTCGCAACTCCTGGTGCGTGTGGCGAATGCCTGTGTCGATGACCGCCACTAACACATCCGTGGAACCGGTTGTCACTTCCCACGCTTTCGCCGTGCCGATGTCGATGCCCGCGCGCCCGCCGTTTTGGCCCGTGTTGCGCAGGCCCCACAGCCAGCCGTTGGCGTAGCCTTCATCGGTGGGCTCGCCCGCGCGCGTGAGTACATAATCCGGCTCAGCTGATTGGAATGCATCCGTGCCTTGCAGCAACTTCAGCCCCGTCATCAACTGCATCTCGCCATCCAACGCCGCGCGCTCGCCCTCCGCCGCCGGCAAGTCGATTGCCACCCAGCCAAGCGCATTGGGTGGATTTACAATTTGCGCGCCGATGCCATCCAACGCCGATCGTAAATCCGCATTGGACGTCCCCAGTTTCACCCGTGCCATCACCCGCGAAGGATGCGCCGGTTGCCCGCGAAACATCACCGTGCCTTTCGGTAACTCCGCCGCTAACGGCTTGGCTTTCCGAACCGCGTGCGCGCGCCAATGTTTTTGACTCACCTCGCCTGTGGAAGATGAGGCATGGTTTAATACAAACGCACCCTGAATCGGTTCCGAATCGAGATTCGCCTGTCGAACGCTTGCCTGTTCACGCACCAAACGAGCGGCTGATAGCGCACGTTCTCGCATCCCCGCCAACCGCTCCGCCGCCCCAATGCGCTGCTGCGGCGAGGTTGCTCGAGAAGAAGCCGAGTTGTTTTGAGTTTTGGAAATTCCCCACCAAAGCAGAAGAGCGGTGAGGCTGAAAACCGCCGCCCACGCGGCCGGTTGGGTCGATTTATTATTCATAGATGTTACCTTTCTATTTCAGAAGGCCCATCCAGCCGGGAAGCTAATTCAACCTCCCACACCAAACCCAATCACGCAATGGACGACGCAACGATGGTTGTTACCCTTATACGTACTATTTGTGTGAGGAGGGAGAATTTAGGAGATGAAGGCAGAAGAAAATGTAGCCCGGGCCGGTGGCCCTCACTCCCATTCGATCGTTCCGGGCGGTTTGCTGGTGATGTCGTAGCAGACCCGGTTGACGCCGTCTACTTCGTTGATGATTCGGTTAGAGATTGTTTCGAGCAGGGCGGGGGGGAGTTTGACCCAGTCGGCGGTCATCCCGTCTTGGCTGTCTACAACGCGGACGGCGATGGTGAATTCGTAGGTGCGTTCGTCGCCCATCACGCCGACACTTTTTACGGGGAGCAGCACGGCGAAACTTTGCCACACTTTGTAGTACCAACCGGCGTCGCGGATGGAGGACATCACAATGCGATCGGCGTTGCGGAGGATTTCGAGGCGTTCTTCGGTGACTTCGCCGAGCAAGCGCACGGCGAGGCCGGGACCGGGGAAGGGTTGGCGCCAGACGACGTCTTTGGGCAGGCCAAGCTCAAGGCCGAGCAGGCGCACTTCGTCTTTAAACAAATTCCGCAGCGGCTCGACGAGTTTGAATTTCATGTTCTTGGGCAGGCCGCCGACGTTGTGGTGGCTCTTGATGAGCGAGGCGGGGTTGCCGTCGATGGGCACGGATTCAATGACGTCGGGATAGAGTGTGCCTTGCGCGAGGAATTTGGCTTTGCCGACTTTGCGGGTGGCTTTTTGGAACACGTCGATGAAAGTGTTGCCGATGATTATGCGTTTGCGTTCGGGTTCGGTGATGCCCTTGAGTTTGCGTAGAAACAATTTGGCGGTGTCCTCATACAGAAAGTTGCATTTGAAATTATCGCGAAAAAGTTTTTGCACCGCCTCGGCTTCGTTGGCGCGCAGTACGCCGTTGTTTACAAAAATGCAGGTGAGCTGTTTGCCAATGGCTTTGTGCAGCAGCGCAGCGGCCACGCTGGAATCCACGCCGCCGGAGAGGCCGAGGATGACGTGTTCATTGCCGACCTGCGCGCGGATGTCTTCCACGGCCTGATCGATGTAGCTGCGCATAGTCCACTTGCGTCCGCAGCCGCAAATTTTGTGCACGAAATTGCTGATGACCGTTTTGCCTTTGGGCGTGTGGACCACTTCGGGATGAAATTGCAGGCCAAAGAAGCGTCGCCTGCGATTTTCGATCGCCGCGTGCGGGGAATTCTCGGTGACGGCAACGGTCTTGAAGCCGGTCGGCAGTTTAGTGAGTTTGTCGCCGTGAGAATTCCATACCTGCAATTTCTTTGGCAGTTTGCCAAACAACTCGCACCGGTTGTCTTTCACCGTAAGATTGCCTTTACCGTACTCGCGTTTGGTGCCGCGCTCGACTTTGCCGCCTAGATATTTGGCCATCAGCTGCAGCCCGAAACAAATGCCCAACATGGGCACGCCGAGGTCGAAGATTTTTTTGTCCGGTAACGGCGCTTTGCGGCTGTAAACACTCTGAGGTCCGCCAGAAAGAATGATGCCCTTGGGGTTCAGCGCGGCGATCTCTGCTGCGGGCGTGTGATAGGGCAGGATTGTGGAAAGCACCTTGGCCTCACGAATGCGCCGCGCAATCACCTGCGTGTATTGCGACCCAAAATCAAGAATGACAATTTGCTCCCGCATCGGAAAAGCGGACACACTGCCGTTTCTGTTGATGAAGGCGAGTCAAAAATGTCCCCACTTTTGGCGAGTTGATGGGAAATACCATCAACTTCGCAAAGGCCGTTGACACCTTCTCGTGCGGGCCCTACGTTGAGCGGCTCTTTTACGGATTTACAAAACATGCTGGAGATTATTGAAACACTTTTGGTGCTGCAGGATCGCGACCGCACCATTGTGGGTGGGCGCGAGGAGATTGCGGGCTTGGAAATTGAGCGCACTTCGGTGAACGCCCGCTCCGCTGATGCTGAGGCCGCACAGGCCGCCGCGGAGCAACAGGCCAAGGAACTTGAGGTCAAGAAAAACGCCCTCGAGGTGGAAGCCGCCGGCGAGCAGCAAAAAATTATCACCTATTCCAAACAACAATTGGAAACGAAAGACAACACGCAATATCGCGCATTAGTGAAGCAGATTGAGAATTGCAAAAAGAACATCTCCAATTTCGAGACTGACGAACTGATGGTGCTGGAGGAGTTGGACACGAATGCCTATACACGAAAACAAACGCAAGCTGATCTCGATGCGGCCAATCAAGATAAGGCGAACGCGTTGTCGGAAATCGAAGAGCGCGAAGCTAATCTGCAAAAGCAAATCAGCGACACCGAAACCTTGCGGGCCGAGACCGCCGCGAAGATTGATGAGGATACGCTTGCCCGCTATGATCGGCTATTGCAAAAAGGTCGCGCCAACATCGTCGTCGGCGTGGAGCACAGCGCTTGCGGGGGGTGCCATATGAAACTTCCCACCGCCGACGTGGCTAACCTCAAGAGCAGTCAGGAAGTGAATTACTGTCCCAACTGCAGCTGTATTATTTATTACACGCGTGACATGAATCTGGCTGTCGAGAAAGATTAGTTCAGCCAAAGGTCGCTCATTTTTCTTCCCCAACCTGCCCAACCCGTTTATCCTTTTGCCACCTTGGAAGGGCGGAGGATCGCTTTCGTTTTTGACGGGAGAGGAAAGTCCGAACACCGCAGGACACGATGCCGCGTAACTCCGGTTCCGCTGGAGATACACTCGGGCAGTCCACTCGTGAGGGTGGGTTGACGGAAAGTGCCACAGAAAATATACCGCCACGGCTTCGGCCGGGGTAAGGGTGAAAAGGCGGGGTAAGAGCCCGCCGCGCCGAGCGCAAGCGAGGCGGCACGGCAAACCCCATCGGGTGCAAGGCCAAATAGAGGGCACGGGGCGGTCCGCCCCCGAACCGGAAACGGTTCAAGCCCCGGGTAAGGCTGCAACAGATAAATGATCCTCTCCGCCACATGCACTGCATGCGGCGCAGACAAAATTCGGCTTACAGCCCTTCCAAGGTTTTTTGAGGCGGGCACTTTTGGATGTTTGCCGTCAAACTTCGCAGGAATAGTGCTTATGAAACACATCGAAATATCAATCTTTCTCATGGGTGCGATGGCCATTACAGGGCTCGCGAAGCTTGGTCAACCGCCCGACGAAACCGGTCCAAAACCAGATCCGGAAAAAAATCTGGCTCAAATTAAATGTGATATTCGAAGTTGGGACGGCGTTTGGCAGACTAATTGGGGAGTGATGAACCTGAAGTTTGATGATGAATCGTTTAGCGGCATTTACGGCCCATCAAAACACGCGGTGCGTGGACGGTTTGATCCCAAATCGCCCTGCGTGTTACGCGGAGTTTGGCAGCATACCGGAACCCAATCAGCCGGGGGTCGGTTTACATTTCGAATCATCGCTCCGGGAGTCTTTAAAGGCAACTGGAGCTCGGGCGATACTGATCCGGATGTTGCCGGCAGCCCGTGGACAGGCACGCGACCGGGTGCCCATATGGTTGCTTTGCCAAAAAATATTTCGCTCGCTCAATTGAAACTGGAACAATTCAAACATCGCGCCAAGTTGAATTCTGAATATCGGAAAGCATGTCACGAGATGTTGAATGTACAGATCGCCCAAGTCATTGCGTTACGCAAACAATATTCGCAACGGCGAGACAACCAAAAAGAGGCGGAGGCAACACGAATGCTTGGGGAGTTGCAGCGGCTCTTAAATTCATTGCCCCCCATTGATAAGAGGATGCCGCCCGAGGAAGTTCCAGACGAGGGGTCCGCGCCGGATGGCCCCGGCCTTGAAACTCCAAGTGAGGAGCCAGTCCCTGATGTTTCCGAGCCGGGGCTTGTCAACGATTCCAAACTAGAAGCGGTTGTCCGCAAGACATTGGGCAAGCCGAAGGGAGCCATCACCTCGCGTGATCTTGCTTCATTAAAAAAACTGGAGGCATCATTTCTAGGCATTTCCGACATCAGCGGCTTGGAGCACGCGACCAACTTGACCAGCCTTAACTTGTCGCACAATCCCATCAGCGACATCACTCCGCTTGCGGGATTAACCCAACTGAAACGGTTGTTGCTGTACAAAGTCCGCATTACCGATCTGAAACCGCTGGCGGATTTGACTAAAGTGGAATTCGTCACCTTTTGGGAAACCAACGTGAGCGACCTCAGGCCATTGAAGAATTGGAAGAAACTGGAATCCATCGAACTGCGCCTCACCAAGGTGACTGACTACACGCCGCTACACGGCCTGTCTAATTTGAAATCAATCGCAACCAATCGCAGGCTCATCAACAACGAACAACTGGGCCGCCTCAAAAGAGCTCTCCCGAACTGCAAATTCGAAATTGAATCGCGGAATCTTCAACGCGAATAGCGCCGAAATCGCGACATTTTTTCTTACAAAAGATCCCGCATCTGTTATCCTCCGCGCGGAGGCAAGCAATGCTGAGGCGTGATTTTTTGAAAATGAGCTTGGGCGGGTTAGCCCTGCACGAGTTGCTCGCCCTGCGCGCCCGTGCCGGCGATGGCCCGGGCGGATTTGGCAAAGCCAAAAGCTGCATCGTGCTGTTCTGTTGGGGGGGCATCAGTCATCTGGATACCTTCGATCTCAAGCCCAACGCGCCCTCGAACATCCGTGGCACGTTTAAAGAAATCCCCACCGCCGTGCCCGGCATTCGCATAAGCGAACATCTACCCGGCTTCGCGCGCACCATGAACCATTGGGCCATCGTCCGCAGCGCGCATCACAATGCGCCCAGTCATCGCTCGGGCGCGTACTGGAATCTCACCGGTCATCAGCCGCAAAATCTCACTGGCAACTGGCCCGCATCGCGCGCGGATTGGCCCTCCATCGGCTCAATGATTTGGCAGGCAAACAAAGATAAAGGCGTTCCGCACAAAGCGTTGCCCGGCGCAGTGGCACTGCCGTATACGATTTATGATGGTGGCGTTTCAAATGGTCAGGATGCCGGTTTCCTTGGCATGGGGATGGATCCCGCCGTATTTCGGCCATCGGTCAAGGGCTTGAAAATTTACCAAGGCAAATCGCCGTCCTCCGGTCGGATTGAGCTCGGCTTGCCCGAGGGCGTGAGTCGGCGGCGACTCGGCCAACGACGGAAATTGATTCAAGGTTTTGGTCAAACGAAAGGCGCGGCGATCAAACTGGAAGCCGAGGCGTTGGCGCGTTCCCGCGAGATGGCGCTCGATATGTTGCTCAACCCCACCGTGCACGCGGCGTTTGATTTGGAAAAAGAACCGCGCGCGCTTCGCGAAAAATACGGGATGCACATCTGCGGCCAAAGCGTACTCACTGCGCGGCGATTGACCGAGGCCGGCGTGCCCGTGGCCACTGTTTATTGCGCCGCCGGCGATTTGAATGGCTCGGCCGGTTCCCATTTCGACACGCACTCGGATAATTTCAATAGACTAAAAAACAACATGCTGCCGCCATTCGACCAAGCCGCTTCGGCGTTGGTGGAAGATTTGCAGCAACGCGGTCGCCTTGATGAAACGCTCATCGTGATGCTGACTGATTTTGGCCGCACACCGCAAATCAACAAAGGAGCGGGCCGCGATCATTTTCCCGGCGCGTACTCCGTGGTCTTCGCCGGTGGTGGCATCCGTGGGGGGCAGGTTTACGGCAAGTCCAACTCCATCGGCTTTGAACCGGCCGAACAGGCGTGCGGCCCACCCGATTTACACGCGACTATTTTTCACGCAATGGGCATCGAGCCGGAACACATGATTTACGATGCCGCCAATCGCCCCTTGCCCCTTTGCGATGGCAAACCGCTTCCGCTGTTTTAGTCCACAACTCGCGCTTGCCAAATCGCCTCGCCGTGGCAAACTTGCGCGATGAAAACATTACTTGCCTTCGGCATTTTGTTTAACCTTATCACCGGAACCATCGGCCAAACCGCTCCCGGCTTTCCCAGTGTGCCCGGTGTCATCCCGGGCGGAATCCCTGTTCCGGCCGCGCCCAAGCCGCCCATTAAATTGATTCACAAACCCAAGGCAATGGTCGCCTATCGTTTGGAGTTTCAGGTGGCGGATCAGATTTTTTTTGTGAATTCCATTGGCGGAAACTTCGCGCTTAATACGTCGCACATCACTCCCAATGGCGAACGTGCCTTTACCATCCAAGGCGAATTTCTGCCCGGCGCGGGCGTGGCAGCGGGGATGTTCGAGTTCAAGGGAACGCTGTTGGAAAGCAATCTTGATAACGGTGCTGAAGGCAACTACACCTGCCAAGGCAGCACCCTCTTCAAAAAAGGCCAAGCCCAACAACTCGCCACGCTCGGCCATCACGTGCTGTCATTGACGGTGAAAGAAGTGCGGGAGAAAAAGTAATCAACGCTGCCCCAGCACTGTCGGTGGGCTGGCGTTTCCGCCACGGTCGATGGCGGTGAGGGCAATGTATTCGGGAAGACCCGTGCCGGCGCGAACCACTCCGGCCAGTTGGCTGGCGGGCAGCACTTGCGAATGCCACCGGCCTTTCACGCGAATTTGAAAGAGCCAGCGGCGAATGGGTTCGCCCGGCGCGGCGCGCCACGTGAGGATTATTTGTTGGCGGGCGGCATCCCACTTCGATCCTATTGAAGGCGCTTCGGGCGGGCGATTGTCCAGCCACGGCGAGGCGGGAGGCAGGGCGGGTTGGCTGTAAATGCCGCGTTGCAACATTGAGCCGAGATCCCCGTCATTGTTCGCCAATGCGCTGAGGTTCCAGTGGATGTTGCCGGTCACACCGGCGTGGCGGCGGGTGAGATTGATTTGTGAGAGGAACTCTTTTGCCTTCCAGGTTTTTACTTTCGCGGTGTTGATGCCCGGCCAAAGGTGGCGGCGCTTTGGGTTTTGTTCGTGCCACCATTGCATCAGCACGGGAAAGGCTTGCTCGGTATCGGCGATTTGCCAGTAGAGTTGCGGTGCGCAGTAATCGAGCCAACCCTCGCGCAGCCACAATCGCGCATCGGCGTACAACTCATCGTAAGCGTCGAGGCCCTTGATTTGTTTGGGATGGCCCGGTCGCCAAATGCCGAAGGGGCTAATGCCGAATTTCACCCACGGTTTCACGCGATGAACCTCGGTGTTGATTTCGCGAATGAACTGATTGATGTGCATTCGTCGCCAATCATTGCGTTTCATATCGCCCCGAAATTTTTTCCAACTCGCGTCATCGGGGAATTCGGTGCGCTTTGCATCGGGGTACGGATAAAAATAATCGTCAATGTGAATCCCATCCACATCATAGCGCCGCACCACATCGAGAATCACCCGCATCGAATGCGCCCGCGCGCCGGCCTCTGCAGGATCCAACCATTGGAAGCCGTTGTACGCTTTCACCAATGCCGGTTGTGTGCGGCTGATGTGGTTTGCCGCGACTGTGCTTTTGGCGCCCTTGTAGCGCGCGCGATACGGATTAAACCACGCGTGCAATTCCATCCCTTGCCGATGCGTCTCGCTAATGGCAAACGCCAGCGGATCCCACGCGGGCTTCGGCGCTTGGCCCATTTTGCCGGTTAGATATTCGCTCCACGGTTCGAGCTGTGAAACGTAAAGCGCATCGCACGCGGGGCGCACTTGGAAGATGACGCAGTTAAGCCTCAAAGCTGCCGCGCGTCCAATAAGCGTGCGCAGTTCCCGTTGCTGTTGGGTGGTCGTCAACCCCGGTTGCGAAGGCCAATCGATATTGTTCACCGTGGCAATCCATGCGCCGCGAAATTCGCGCTGAAGCGGGGTGACCTTTACGCCCGTGACGGGGTGAAATGAAATGTTCGCCGCCGAAACGGTTAACACGGTGAAAAGTAAAATGCCTCCAAAACGCAACACGGGGAAAGGGTAGAGGTGGGAGGATCGATTATCAATGATCAAAGATTGCTCGATTCTTAAGTTTTGGTCATCAGTCGGCCTCATTTTGGGCATTGAAAAATGATCATTTTCCCTTCACTCTCCGGCTTCCTTTGGACTGGTGGACAAACAAAACTTATTTCTGCTGCGCTGTGACGTTGTACGGCATTGCAATGCTGTACTCTGTTTTCCTGTGGCGAAAGGGGTTTCGTCGGGATGACTGGGTGGTTTACGGCGTCCTTGCTGCGGGGCTTGTGTTGCACACGATTGCGATGGTGAAACGCGGTTTTTCATTTGAGCGCTGCCCGATCAACAATCTCTATGAGGCGACGGCGTTTATTATGTGGACAATTATCGCGGGCTATCTGGTGGCCGGCTTGTGGCAACGGTTTCGGTTTATCGGCGCGTTTGCTTCGCCGTTGTTGTTTGTGCTCGGCGTGTTTGCGTTGTTTCCGGATATGGATCCCAAACTGCCGGCAGGCGAGTATGAATTTTCCGGCGCGCTGAGTAGTCTGCACAAGGCGCTGCTGCTCTTGGCCTTTGGCGGCTTCGGCCTTAGCGCGGTGGGCGCAGCAATGTATTTAACTCAAGAACACGATTTGAAACTGCATCGCTTCCGCGCGATTCTCTCCAAGCTGCCGCCTCTGCAACGTCTCGAATCCGCGATGGCCAAGCTGCTTTGGGTGGCCTTTGGGCTGCTCACGGCGGGGCTCATAGCGAGCAGCGCGTATTTGCATCAAGCCAAACAAATTTGGTTCAGCACCGATCCCGAAATGATTTGGACTCTGGGCGTTTGGGTTTTTTATCTTGGCCTACTCATCGTGCAAGCGCGTCACACGCAAGGCGGCAAACGCTTCGCGTGGGGCGCGCTCGGCAGTTTTCTGGTTGTGATGCTTACTTTTTGGGGCGTGTACCTGTTGTCGCCACTCCATCAACCCCCCGCCTCGTAATGTCGATCGTTTGCCTTGGCCTAAATCATCGCACCGCGTCGGTTGACGTGCGGGAACAGTTTGCGTTGACGGAGGGAAAGCTGCCGGAAATGTTGACAACGGTGCGCGCGGAAACCAGCGCGGAAGAAGCAGTGATTCTTTCCACGTGCAATCGTGTGGAAATTTATGCGGCTACTGATGATCCGTCCGGCCATTTGCTCAATGAATTGCGCGCGTTTCTCATCGGTGATCGCGAACTTGACAACGATGTGTTTTATGAATTCACCGATGCGGAGGCGGTGGAGCATCTTTTCAAAGTTGCCAGTGGATTGGATTCAATGGTGCTGGGCGAAACGGAAATCCTTGGCCAACTCAAGGCGTCGTATCAACTCGCGCTCGAGCAAAAAGCCACCGGCGGTCGCTTAAATAAATCCTTCCAAAAAGCCTTCAATGCCGCCAAGCAAATCCGCACGGAAACCAACATCCAACGCGGTAGTGTCTCCGTGGCCAACGTGGCAGTGGAATTGGCAGGCAAGATTTTTGATCGGCTCGATGACCGCACTGTGATGGTGATTGGCGCGGGTGATACGAGTGAAAAAACCGCGCGCGCATTATTGAGCCGCGGTGCCCAGAGCGTGATCGTTTCCAATCGCTCCCCCGAACGCGCCGAGGCGTTGGCCACTGAGTTGGGCGGAAAAGCCGTTGGGTTTGAAAACTGGGAAAACGAATTCGCCGCGATTGATATTATCATCAGCAGCACCAGCGCGCCGCATTATGTGCTCGATCGCAAAAAGATCGAGCCCCTGCAACGCCTCCGCCAGCATCGGCCGCTGTTGTTGGTGGACATCGCGGTGCCGCGCGACATCGAGCCGGAAGTGAATTTTTTGGAGGACGTTTATCTGTATAACATCGACGACCTCCAAGCCATTGCCGACGATTATCTCCGCCTGCGTGAAGAGGAAATCGCCAAGTGCGATGGGATCGTGAAGGCCAAAGCCAAAGAATTATTGGACACGCTCAAAGTTCTGCCGGCATCTTGCCAACAGAATCCAGCGCGCTCTTCTGCCAGCAAGTTGTCGGCAGCACAAAGTTAATGCCTGAAGAACCCATCATCATCGCCACGCGCGGCAGCGCGCTGGCTCTTGCTCAAGCGCGATTAATTTTTGATCAATGCCGTTTGGCCTTCCCGCGCTTGCCGTTTGAAATCAAAATCATTAAAACCACCGGCGACAAAAAACAATCCGCTTCGCTCGCGCAAGCGGGTAAGTCGCTGCCAAAGGGATTGTTTACCAAAGAACTCGAAGTCGCGCTTGTGAAACAAAAAGCCGATCTCGCCGTGCACAGCCTCAAAGATTTGCCCACGGAATTGCCGGGCGGACTCACTCTCGGCGCTGTCAGCAAACGGGAGGACGTCCGTGATGTGTTGATTTACAAAAACAACGCGGGGTTCGACGGTCCCATACCGGAATTGGCCGAAGGCGCAGTCGTGGCCACCAGCAGCCCGCGCCGCAAAGCGCAACTGCTAGCTGCACGGCCGGATTTGTGCGTGAAAGCAATTCGGGGCAATCTTCCCACGCGATTGGAAAAGCTGGCCGACACCGAAGCAATGGCCGGAACCGTGCTTGCCGCAGCGGGTTTGAACCGGCTGGATTTTTCCATCACCGCCGGGAGCGCGCTCGAGGGGGATGCCGTTCCCGATGGGATTCGCGCCGTAGCGCTGGACACCCAGCTAATGCTGCCCTGCGTGGGGCAGGGTGCGATTGGAATTGAAATTCGCGCGGACGATGGCCGCATTGAAAAAATTTGTGAGCGGCTCAATCATTTCTATTCACACACCGCCGTGGCCGCCGAGCGCGCTTTCCTGCGCGGGATGGGCGGTGGCTGCAGCTCGCCCGTGGGTGCGGCGGCGACAGTTGATGGCACGCAATTGAGATTGCGCGCGGTTTCGTTTTTGAATGACACCGTGCAGCGCGCCGAACAAACCGGCGATGTGCACGAGCCCGAGGCGTTGGGCGTGGCGGTGGCCGCAGAACTACGCGGATGAGCGAGCTGGGCAAATTGCTCGAGTATCCGTGGCTGCCCATCGGCACTTTTTTTAATGCGCTGTGCATTTTCATCGGCGGCGTGGTGGGCCTGCGTTTGAGCCGTCAACTGACCGATGCCACGCAACGGCGCATTCGGAAATTTCTCGCGGTACTTACCGTACTTGCCGGTGGCTATATGATTTGCAACGGCCTCTACGGAGGTTGGCAATCGGCGGGGAGTGTTTGGAAATTTCTGTTGCTTGGGCTGATCACGTTGCTGGCAATTTCGTTTGGAAATTTATTTGGCACGTGGCTGAAGTTGCAGGAGCAAATGGATAAAATTGGCCAAGCGGCCAAGGATCGATTCGCCAAAATGGGCAACGAAGAATCGGCGAGCTTCAGTGATGGCTTTGTGACGTGCACAATTTTGTTTACCGTGGGGCCGATGTCCCTGCTGGGCGCGGTGGAAGATGGGCTCGGGAAAGTGCCGGCGATTCTGATTGTGAAATCGTTAATGGACGGCATCGCCACGCTTTGCTTCGCGCCGCGCTTTGGGGCGGGCGTGTTGCTTTCGATTGTGCCGTTGCTCGCGTATCAAGGCGCAGTCACACTGTTGGCTTCGAATATGGGATTCATCACCGACGAACCAGCGCTGCTCGCCAGCTTTAATCTCGTGGGCGGACTTTTGGTGCTCACGATTATGTTAGTGATTTTGGAAGTGCAAAAGGTGCCGTTGGCGAATTATCTGCCGGCGTTGGTCATTGGGCCGCTGCTGACTTGGTGGTGGGTGGTTTAAGGTGCGCCCGGAGAGCGCGCCCTACCTCGACTCCAAATCATCTCGCAACATTCGCCGACCGAAGGCGTTGTACGGATGTATTTTGTTGCCGTGCGCCAAAGGCAATCCTTCGGAAGCCCAGGCAAAAATAGCGCCTTCGAGGTTGAATACCTTAGTGTGGCCGAGTGCCCGCAGCCGTTGCGCCATTTTTGCGCTGCGATAACCGACGGCGCAGTAAACCACGATGGGTTGCCCGTTTGCGGGCAGGAGTTTTTGCAGTTCAGCTTCGGCCGTTTCCGGTGGCACCCGTTGGGCGTTTGGAAGGTGGCTCACGGCGAATTCATCTGCGCGGCGGATGTCCCACAGCAGGGGCGTGGTGCGATTGGCATCAGCGATCCACGCCGTTAACTTGGCAGGTGTGATGTGCGGGATGTCATCAAAATGCCAGCGGATGAATTTACGAGCGGCGGCAATTCCGTTGTTCGGCAGCCAGAGCCAAAAGGCGAGGCCGGTGGCCAGCGTGACCCCGATGATGATCCATCTAATGCGGCGCCAATTTCGTTTCGGTTTTAGGGCGTCACTTGCCACGGGCTTCTTTCACGACCGTCTTTGCTCCTTCGGTCACAAGGTCTTCAACATTTTCTTTCCAGCGATCAGCGGGAAGGCCATAGACAGCCATGGAAGATTGCCCTTCGTAGCCGCCTTCGGTGAGCACGCGCAAACTGGGGATATAAGCCATCACGTCATTGGCATAACTGGTGACCCACGTGCGGGCGCCAAATTGTTTTTTGAATTTGATGGAATAATCGACGACGACTTCGCCCCCCATCGTGAGCCACAGCAAATCGCCGACGCGCCAGCATTGGATGGGGTAGGGATATGTTTTGGGGAGGTTGCCGGTGGATTGTAGTTTGAGCATGCGTCCTGCCCAGCGTCCGCGGTAATGGGTTGGGTTCTTGGCGGCGGCGGCGAGTGCGGCAGGTGCGGGCAAGGCGCCGTACTCGAGCGGAATGGTTTGAATTCGAGTGGTGAGCTTTGGTTTTAGCGTTTCCATGTTTTGCAGGAGCACCTCCTCGACGGCGGCGGCGAGCATGTTGCCGTAGCGCTCGGCCTGATAAACTTCGCGGCGGGGCAGGGGATTGATATCCGCACCGCAGCCGGCGCTGAAGAGGGCGAGCGCATTGGGATGGCTTTTCTCAAGCGCGATTTGGGTGAAGCCGGAGTAGTCACCCGAAAATTTATAAAAACTCAGCACCGTGCTGTGGCAGGCGTAGCCGAAGACGACGGCCTTGAGTTCGAGTCCTTTGTAAACGGCGAGCACGGGCACGTCGTGATCGATCGGGCCTTTTAATGCATTGGCGGCAATGAGTTTGGGCACCATGCTGTACGGTTTGTTTTCGCGGCGGTTGACGCCAAAGCGGGTGATGCCGATGCCGTGCTTGAGTGTGACGGGTTCCAGATTTTTCAGCGCCTCGCCGGTGATGCGTACGATTTCGTTTTCCACCCGCGCGGAAAATTCCTCGATGCGCTTGATGCGTTCGGTGTTGAGTGGATAAATATCGTAAAGCCCCCCGCGCAACACCGGCCCGGTGTGCGTGTGCGAGGCGTTGAGCATAATTTGCGCCGGCGCGAGTTTGTGTTCTTTGGCAAGGCGCGCCTTGAGGTTGGCGTAAATGCTGCCGGTCATGCCGAGCGTGTCCGTGCCGATGATGATCGCGCGCTGGCCGGATGCATCCTCCAGCGCGAGCGCCTTCACCCAAAGCGGATGCAGTGCGCCTTCGCTCTCCTTCGAGCGCCCGCCATAGCCGGCCATCCAGATGGGTGTCTTCGGCGTGATGTCCGCCTTGGCGGTGCCGGCTTTCCAAGTTTCCGATGGAAGGGCAGCGGAGAGGGGGAGGGAAAGGGCAAGGAAGAGCAGGAGCCGGAGTGTGGTCATCCGAGGAGGGTAAATTTCAATGTACAATTATCAAGTCTCAAGAATCGTCCAAGTTTTAAGGATTAGAAATTGCCGCGCATAAAGGCATCAATGGCTTGCTTAAATAACCATCGCACCGCCGGACCAGTTTTCGAGAATCCACATAAGAACGATGAACGCCAAATAAATAACACCGACCGCGGTGCCCACGATGACAAGCAATGTGGCGACGATGGCCGCGATGGAGCCGCCGCCCAAAAGCACGGCCAGCATTCCGCCACTTCTGCGGGTGGCGGGTGCGGATGCTGGGGCGATCGTTGGAGCGGCAGCGAGGGTGGGCGGCAAGTCGTTATGGGCGGGGCTTGGCGCGGGTTGCGTGGTCGCGGGTGTGCGTGCTGTTCTGACTAATCCGATGATGCAATCGATGATGCCCCATACACCGGCGATGATGCCCAATGTGATGCCTGCCACCACGCCGGCGACAAATGCGCCCCAGTGCCAAAATAAAATCCCCGCTACGATGCCGCCCACGCCCAAACCCAGCGAGGCGATACCGATGTAAATGGAGGTGCTCAAGCGTTTGTGTATCGGCGCGGCGGCTTGCATCGGTTGCATTAGGACTGGCGGTTTGTTTTCCATTAGAAAACGTTATCAAATTTTGGCAGGAATCCATAATCGAAAAATATGGGGTGGCATTGATTCAGTCGATGATCACTGCAATGTTCATTGAGTCTTGAATCTGGCGCATACTTGCGGGCATAGTCTGCCCACCGGATTTTTATAAAATGGAAAACGTACGCATTGGCATTATTGGGTTAGGAAACATCGGGCAGATTCACGTCAACAATCTGCTGGAGGGCAGGGTGCCGCGCGGGGTGTTGACGGCAGTGGGGGATGCATTTCCCGCTAAATTGCCGGAGTATGCCGCGAAAGGGCTTAAGACGTTTGAGAGTGGCGAGGCGTTGATTGCCTCGGGCGAGATCGATGCCTTGATGGTTGCCACGCCGCATTTTCAGCACACCACGTTGGGCATCGCCGCGCTGGAGGCGGGCCTGCACGTGATGGTGGAAAAACCCATCTCGGCTCACAAAGCCGATGCCGAGCGGCTCATCGCCGCGGCGGATAAGCGGCCGGAGTTGAAATTTTCCGGGATGTTCCAAATGCGCGTGGAGCCGCGTTACCAAAAAATCCGCGAGCTGGTGCAGGGCGGCGAGCTCGGCGATTTGATTCGGGTGATTTGGATTATGACCGATTGGTTCCGCGCCGAGGCCTATTATCAAAGCAGCGATTGGCGCGCCACCTGGAAGGGCGAAGGCGGTGGCGTGTTGCTCAATCAATGCCTTCATCAACTTGACGCGTTGCAGTGGATTACCGGGATGCCCTCCAAAGTGCGCAGCCACGTGGGCATCGGCCGCCATCACGATATCGAGGTGGAAGACGACGTGACGTGCTACCTCGAATACGCCAATGGCGCGAGTGGCACCTTCATCACCTCCACCGGCGAAACGCCCGGCAGTAACCGATTTGAAATCGCCGGTACCAAGGGCCGCGTGTTGTTGGAGAACGACAAACTGATCGTCACCCGTAACGCCGTGCCGTCGGATGAATGGAGCAAGACTTCGAAAGTCGGATTCCAACAGCCCGAATCCACCGTGGAAGAAATCGCCATTCCGCCCGCCGAGGAACCGCACGCGATGCTTATCAGCAATCTCGTCAACGCCATCCTCGATGGCGAAGAACTCATCGCGCCGGGTGCAAGCGGCATCGGCTCGGTGGAGCTCGCCAACGTGATGGTCTACTCCGGCCTGATCAATGAGACCATCGACTTGCCAATGGACAGCGCCGCGTGGGAAACCAAACTCAACGATCTCATCGCCAGCTCCACCCACAAAAAGAAAACAGTTGAAGTTAGTAAAGAAGATTTCACGGCGTCATTTCGGCGTTAAATGTCAGAAATTTTAGAAAAGGATTTTTATGGAATTAATGGGAATCGCCGATGAAGGCGCAGTGACAATTGAGGGCCAGATTGAGGTGACTCAGGCACTGGGGTGGCGGTGGATCGAATCGCGCTTTGTGGAGGTGGAGGGATTTGAGAAGGGGTCGATTCACGAGATCCCGGATGCGGCGTTTGATGTGGTTGTCCAAAAACTCGAGGAATCGGGCGTTGGAATTTATGCGTTCGGATCGACGATTTGCAACTGGCAGAAGACCGTGGCGACGCCCTTCGAGGTGACGCTCGCCGAGGTGGATCGTGCCATCCCGCGCATGAAACGGCTCGGCACAAAATACGTGCGGATTATGTCATTCAAGCCCGACGATGATGCGGAAACCACCCCGCCGGAAGTGTTCGAGCGCGTGGGCGAAGTTACAAAACGTTTTCTCGGCGAAGGCCTGCAGCCGGTGCACGAGAATTGCATGAACCACGGTGGTATGAGCTGGCAACACGCGGAGGAATTGCTCGAAAAAGTGCCGGGCCTAAAATGGGTGTTCGACACCGCCAACCCCATTTTTAACGCCGACCGCCGTGGCGATCAACCGTGGGGGATGCAGTGCCCATGGGAATTCTGGGAGCATATGCGCGAGCACACGGCGCATATTCACATCAAGGATGCCGTAAAAACTGACGACGGCGAAACGTATCATTTCCCCGGCGAAGGCGATGGCCGCGTGCGGGATATTTTGAAGGATGCTTTCGCCAACGGCTACGACGGCGGCATCTCCATCGAGCCGCATATGACGGTGGTCTTCCACGACACCGACAGCGCTGCGCCTGAAAAAGCGATGGCCGACAACTACATCGAGTACGGCCGGCGCTTGGAAAAGCTCATCGAAGAAGTGCGGTGAGTCAACAGCATCTACAACAACGCCGCCGAGTCCCCATCCAAATACATCACACACTGAGATTGCGTGCGTAAATGTGAGGCGGGGCAAGCCGTGCTGATTGGCCCTTGGAGGGCATCCTTCACCGCTTGCGCTTTGCGGGTTTCGGGGCAGAGACACACCATTTTTTTCGCCTGACACAACGCCGGCACCGTAAGTGTCAGCGCGTATTGTGGCACGGAATCGAACGTTGGGAAATGCCCTTCGCCGTGTTGTTGTTTTCGGCAGCCGTCATCGAGCTGCACAATTTTCACAACCTCCGGATCATTGAGATCGGCCACCGGCGGGTCATTAAAAGCGATGTGGCCGTTCTCGCCCACGCCGAGGCAGCAGAGATCAACGGGCTGCGCGGCGAGCAAATCCGCGTAGCGGCGGCATTCCTTGAGCGGCTCGGGCGCGTCGCCGCAAATGTAATGAAACGCGGCGGGCTGCACCTTCTCTTCCACGCGCTCGCGCATATAACGGCGGAAGCTCGCGCTGTGATCGCCATTGAGCCCGAGATATTCGTCCATATGAAACAGCGTCACCTTGCTCCAATCCACCTCGCCGATAGCCACGAGTTTTTCCAGAAACTGAATCTGCGAATTGCCCGTCGCCAAGATGGCCGCGGCACTGCCTTGCGCATCAATCACGCCACAAAGATACTCGTTCACCTCCGCTGCGGCGGCTTTGGCCATTGAGTTTTCGCTGGCAAAAACACGCACATTGAGGGAGTCAACTTCAAATGATCGGATGGGTTCAGTGCTCATAAATGGTTGAACGGCAAAGCCTAACGCGCAGCAAAATTGGGTCAATACCAAAGGCCCGCTTTTGACTTTTGCGTGCGCATCTGATTCACTGCGCCGCCGATGAACACGCTGCGCCATACCGATGCCGGCTACGCCCGCAAGCTTGACCGCCTTTGTGCGGCGTCGAGTTTGTTTGATCCTAAAATCGAGGCCAGTGCGCGTGCCATCGTGGATCACGTGGCGGCCAAGGGCGATGCGGCGTTGATTGCGTTTGCCAAAAAATTCGATGGCGCTACGCTCACCGCCAAAACCTTGCGCGTGAGCGATGCGGAATTAGCGACTGCATCCCAATCCGTCACCGGCAAATTACGCGCTGCCATTAGTTTGGCCCACCGCAACATCTCGCAATTCCACAAACGTGGCCTACGAAAAAATTGGAGCGGACGCAACGCGCAGGGCGCGCGCGTGGGAGAAAAGTACGATCCTTTCGGGCGCGTAGGCATTTACATTCCAGGCGGCACTGCGCCTTTGATGTCCACCGCGTTGATGACCGTGACGCTCGCGAAAGTGGCCGGTTGCAAAGAGATCGTCGTGTGCACGCCGTGCGGCAAAGATGGCACGGTGAATCCGGGGCTGTTGCACGCGGCACAATTGGCGGGAGCCACGGAGATTTATCGCATCGGCGGCGCCCACGCCATCGCGGCGATGGCGCACGGGACGAAGACCCTCGCACCAGTGCAGAAAATTTTTGGCCCCGGCAATGCGTACGTGGTTGCCGCCAAGCGCTTGCTGGTGGGCCGCGTCTCCATCGATCTATTACCCGGGCCGAGTGAAGTATTGGTGTTGGCCGATGGCACGGCGAATCCGGCCTTTGCGGCGGCGGATATTTTGGCGCAAGCGGAACACGGCTCGGGGCACGAACGGTGTTGGCTTCTCAGCACTTCGGCGAAAGTCATTGGCGCAGTCAAAAAAGAAATCGCAAAGCAACTGCCGCAACGATCGCGCCGGGATTACATTCGCAAGGCGCTTGCGAAAAACGGTTGGCTCATTCAAGTGCAATCGCGGGCGGAAGCCATTGCGCTTGCCAATCGATTGGCGCCGGAACATTGCGAGGTGATGCTCAAAGATGCGGCGGCCGTTGCAAAACAAATCACCACTGCGGGCGCGTTATTTCTCGGTAATTTTTCGCCCACAGTCACGGGCGATTACGTGGCGGGCCCAAGCCACACGCTGCCCACGGGTGGGGCGGGGGCTTCATTTCCCGGGCTCACGGTGGATATGTTCCAACGCCGCACGAGTGTGGTGCAATTTACCCCGGCAGCCTTGCAAAAATCCATCGCGGCTATTGAACAATTCGCCGCCGTGGAAGGGTTGGATGCCCACGGGCGCTCGGCGTCGATTCGGTTGGATTGAAGAGTTTTTTTGACACGGATTACACGGATTCATTGTTGAGAAAAATCCCTGTTCATCCGTGAAATCCGTGTCTCTTTTTTATCGTCGTTTGTACCGATTGGCTTCGCGGCGGTTGTGCGTCTTCACAAAATGATTTCGGTCATTCATTACTCGCTGGATATCTTTAATGAATTGTTCGCAGCTTTGAGCCATTCCACCGAGGGAGATGACCGTGTCGCGTTCGGCAAGATCGTTGGTGATGGCGAGAGCTTCGCCGTAGGGTTTGAGGCGGTGGGCGGTGCGTTCGATGAGGTCGTCGGCGGTTTTGCCTTTGGTGGAGTAGATTATTTCCAAGCCTTGGGGGGCGGTTGGCTTGGGGGTGCCGGCGGGGGCGCCGCTGCCGTCAAAGAAAAGGGTGACGGGCGTGTGCGTGCTGTCGGCGTATTGGGTGAGCTCGGCGATGAGCGCATCGCGGGCGCGCGCAGTGTGGCGCGGCTCGCCGGGGGCAAGGTCGCGCCAAGCGTGCAGGAGACTGTAGCCGTCCACCAAAATGCGCACAATGGCCATGGCTGATTATACTGAAGGGGTGAGGGGGTGACAAGCGGTGGTGGAACGGTTAAACTTTGGGCATGCCGCTTTATGAATATGAGTTGTGTGAGGGGGATTGCAAGGTGTGTGGGGGACGATTTGAATTGCAGCGCCCGATGAAAACACCGGCGCTCAAGGAGTGCCCCGTGTGTCATAAGGCGGTGCGGAAGGTGTTTGGCGCGGTGTATATGCCCAAGCATATGAAGAAGATCAATGTGCGTGAGGCCACGAACAACGGCTTCACGGTGCTGAAAAAAACCAGCAAGGGCGAGTATGAGGTGCACAAACCGGACAAGGGAATCTGATGCCGACGCGTTTGCAGGTTTTGTTTTCCGGCCGGGTGCAGGGGATTGGTTTTCGCTACACGGTGAAGCAAACGGCGCTGGGATTTGAGGTGACCGGCTGGGTAAAAAATCTGGATGACGGTCGGGTGGAGCTCTTGGTGGAAGGGGACCGAGGTGAATTAGAGGCTTTTCAAAAGGCGATTCCCGAGGCAGGATTGCGCCGCTTCATCCGCGAAACGCAATCGGAATGGAGCGAAGGCACGGGCGAATTTCGTGGATTCGAAATCGCCCGCTGATGTTTCCGTATGAAATACGCGATCATATCAGACATCCACGGGAACCTCGAAGCGCTGAACACAGTGCTGGAGGACGCGGAGAAGCGTGGCTGCGAAAGTTTTGTGTGCGGCGGCGATGTCGTCGGATACAACGCCAATCCCAAGGAATGTATGGATATCGTGCGCGGGCTGAAGATGCCCTGCGTGATGGGTAACCACGATGAATACATCGGCCAGGATTGCGATCTTTCCGCCTTCAACCCCGTCGCCGCCGAAGCTGTGCTGTGGACGCGCAATCAACTCAGCGCAGAAGACCGCCAGTGGCTGTGCGAATTGCGTTACGTGCGGTTGGTCGATCACTTTTCCATCGTGCATGGCACCATGGATAGTCCGCGTTACTGGGGTTACGTACAGGACGCCGGGGATGCAGCGGCGAGTTTCACTTATCAAAGCACCGTGCTTTGTTTCCACGGGCACACGCACGTACCGCTGGTGTTCATTGATGACGGCATTGAAGTGGATGGCGGCACCTTTGAGCATCTCAAACTCGAAGTGGGCAAACGCTATTTTATCAACGTAGGCAGCGTCGGTCAGCCGCGCGATGGTGATCCGCGCGCGTCGTACTGCGTGTACGATGCCAAAAATGAAACGGTGGAACTCATTCGCATCAACTACGACATCGAGACCACCCAGAAAAAAATTCTCGCCGCCGGCTTGCCCGAGCGATTGGCCGAGCGTCTCAATTACGGGAAATAACACCCGTCGCCCATTTGAGACCGGCGTGAAACTGCTCATCCTTAAACCCAGCTCCCTCGGTGACATCATTCACGCGTTGCCCGTGCTTCGCCTCATCAAGCGTCAACGTCCCAACTGGCAGGTGCATTGGTGGATCGCCCAAAGTTTCGCACCACTTTTGCAAAGCGACCCCGACCTTGCCGCGGTGCATCCCTTTCAGCGTCGCGGCTGGGGCACACCCGCCGGATTAGCGCGCGGCGCGCAACAGCTCGGCCAACTTCACCGCGAGCGGTTTGATGTGGTATTGGACTTGCAAGGGCTTGCCCGCAGTGCAGCGTTCGGCTGGATCTCCCGGGCGGGATTCACCATTGGCTTGCATCAACATCGTGAAGGTGCCGCCGCTGCGTACGATATTTCTGTGGAACGCCCGAGCCCCCATGCGCACGCGGTCGATTGGTGCCGTGCCGTGCTTCCGCATTTGGGTTTGGAAAACCACGATGACTTCGAGTGGATGCCGCCCCGTGACGAACCACTTCCTGAGGGCTGCGACCCCGGCCGGCGTTGGCTCGCACTTTGTCCCGGCGCCCGATGGGACAATAAACGATGGCCCACCAAATCTTTTGAAACCCTCACGCGAAATTTATTGATGGAGCAGGGCGACCTTCGCGTGGTCGTGCTGGGCGGCGAAGAGGACTCAGAAATTGGCGCGCGCCTCGGCGCGATTGGCGCGCGGTGCGTCGATAAAACCGGCCAAACCACTTTACCCGAAATGGTGGAATGGATTCGCAGCAGCGAAGCAATGGTGACCAACGACACCGGTCCGATGCACGTGGCCGCTGCGTTGGGTAAGCCGGTGGTTGCCCTCTTTGGCCCCACCGATCCACGCCGCACCGGCCCCTATCATGCTCGCGGCACCGTGCTTCAAGCCACGGGCATGAACTGTGTGCCCTGCCTTTCGCGCAACTGCACGGCCATTCGCGAACGCGATTGTTTGCGCGGAATTGGAGCGCTGGAAGTGTCTGCTGTAGTTCAGAAACTTTTGGCTCACGGTGAATAACTTGGGCCGGAGGCAACCTGATTGGCCTTGAAAAACAGGCGCGATGGCCACACAGTTCCAACATGTGGAGGGGGTACCTATTTCTATTGGTGGGATGTTTTCTGTCCCAGAACGCGCACGCGCAATTATTGCAGGTGATGATGACCACCGATCGCAATAATTTCCTGCCCAATCAGGCCGTCGTCGTCAAGCTGGCGATCCGCAATGTGTCAGGTCAAAAAGTGATGTTGGCGGACGGGGTAGATTGGATCAAATTTTCAGCTCATGATGGCCGGGGCATCCCTGTGCTTCGCAATGGCAATCCGCCGCAGGGAAAATCCGTTTTGGTGGATAACGGAAAGAGCCACCTTTGGACGTTTCAAATGGCACCGATTTTTGATTTCAGCAAGCCGGGCGTATTCACCATCCATGCCCGCATCAAAATACGGCAGTTTAACAATCATATTTTGGATGTGCGGCCGATGAAATTTCAAGTGGTGGCCGGGGTGAAAATCGCCGAAATGCGGCGGGGCGTGGCACCGCGACAAGTAGGCCAGCCGCCCGATCTGCGCACCTACACTCTGCGAAGTACCCGCGTGCACGGGCGCACCCATATTTTTCTGCGCGTGGAAGGCACGCGAGGCAATGAAATGCGCATTTACAATGTGCTCGATCTCGGCCGGAAAGTGCCATTTGGAAAACCGCAAATGGAGATGGACCCCAAGGGCATCACGCACGTGTTCTTCCAGTTCTATGCCAAGAATTTCCGCTATTTTCAGGTGGATCCCGAAGGGCAATTACTGGTACGCCAAACTTACTTTTTCCAACAATATCCGCCGGCGTTGGTTCGGGATGATGATGGCCGAGTGGGGATCACTGGCGCACGACGTGAAATGATGGAAGATGATTTCCCCAAGATGCCCGATCGAAAGCGAAGCTCCATCGGCCGAAAACCTCCGCCGGAATTGTTATTGAAAAAGTGATTTCGAATCCGGAATGCTGCCCTGAAATTGTTTGACCAGAGCCGTGGCGCGGGCGATGTCCAGCCGGTTTTCGGTTCCCACGGGGCTGCGTAAACTCACTCGTACTGCGCCAATGATCACTCCGTTCTTATCCCGCAGAGGGAGGGTCACGGTGGCCACATCATTTTTACGGCCGTGGAAATTTTTGTTTAGATCCATCGCCTTGGCACAATCGGCGTGGGCGGGTTGGCCCACTTCAGCGGCGTTGAGGCTGCCGAGAATTTGCGGCGCTTGTTTAGGTGCGGGGCGTGCGACCAGTTGGAGAGACAACACGCGCTCATCCCCGCGGACCGCGCGGCGCAGTACATCGCCGTGGCGTTTGGCCAGCATCTCGGCTGGGTTGAGCAATTTGAGATGGGCGAACTCCGCCTTCGTATCCGAGCGCAGCCAAAGCGCAAATTGACCTTTACGGAAATCCGGCGTTTTTTTGGGGTCGTACGTAATGAACTGATTCCGTCCATTAAGCGACCAGGTGAGCGCGTTGCCTTTAGCTGAAAATTTGAGGTCATGCCAGCCACCCGGCGCGGGCAGGATCGCGTTGTCGCGCAGACCCTGAACCGCTTTGCCCTTTTCAAATACGGTCCAATACAGACGCGTGTCGTTTGGTTTCACCGCGAGCAAATAATAATTTTTGGCGTCCTGCGCGCGGAAGGCAATTCCGGCCACGGGCATGACCTTGCCGCCGATGATGCGAAAGCGCACTGAGCCACTGAAATCGTTCGGTGCCAGCGCATCGAGCATCACCAGTGTGTAATGATTCGAATCCTTGTCGCCGCCGGTGACTTCGATGAACCGTCCTTTTACATTGCCCACGCCATTGGCCGCTGGAATTTTGCCTTCGCGCACGATTGCCTTGCCGGCATTGCCTACGCCGGCGGCTTTGGCAGTGAACCCTTTGGGGGCTTTGCCGAGTTGTTGTTTGGCCATATCCAGCGCCGGATTCGCCGCGAACAACGCGGGAGCCAGCGCGGCCAGAATCAGTGTGGCGGTTTTCATGGGGAGAATTAGTAAATCATATCGGCCACCGTGCCGCCTGCGGGGATGAAGGGCAGCACGTGTTCGGTGTGTGGGGTGATGATGTCCAGCACGTAGGGTTCTTTGGAGGCCAGCATCCGGCGCAGGGCGGGGCGGAGATCTTTCTCGTACAGCACGCGCTCGCATTTTACGCCGAAGCCGGCGCAGATCGTGGGGTAATCGGGGTAGATCGTCTTGGGATCATCGGGGTTGCCGAGGTACGTGTGGCCGCGGTTGCTTTTGTAAAAACGATCTTCCCATTGCACCACCATCCCGAGGTGTTGATTGTTCAGGATGATTGCTTTGGCGGCGATCTTTTCGATTTTGGCGGTGGCGAGTTCCTGCACGTTCATTAGGAACGACCCATCGCCGTCGATGTCGATGACTTCCTTTTTCGGGAACGCCACCTTCGCGCCCATCGCGGCGGGGTAGCCGAAGCCCATTGAGCCGAGGCCGGCGCTGGTAAGGAGCTGGCGCGGGCGGGTGTAAACATAATGTTGGCCGCTCCACATTTGGTGTTGGCCCACGCCGGTGGTGATGATGGCGTCGCCTTTGGTGAGCTCGTAAAGCTCGGCGATGGCGTGCTGCGGAAGGATGATTTGATCCTCCTTGCCTTTGAGGCGGTCCTTGATGTGGTCGGAGGACATTTCCTCGCCGGTGATTTTGTAGCGCAGCGGGGCGCGTTGTTTCCATTCAGCGATCTGTTGATGCCACCGTTTGTAGCGCGCTTTGAGCGGGCGGCTCTTGACCATCTTCACCAACTTGCCCAGTGCGTATTTCACATCGCTGTGGATAGGGAGCTGGACTTTGCGGTTTTTGTTGTGCTCGGAGCGGTCGAGATCCACGTGAACGATGGTGCCGTGCTCGCAAAATTTTTCCACTTTACCGGTCACGCGATCGTCGAAGCGTACGCCAAAGGCGAGCAGTAAATCCGCGCCCTCGGCGATTTTACGGGTGTTGCCTTTGGCGTCCTTGCGCAGCTCGCCGCTGACAGCCCAGTTCGCGTAAGCCGCGCCGTGCATTCCAAGCCAGCGTAGCGAGAGCTTGTGGGTTTCGGGAAACGCACCCACGCCCATAATTGTTGTGGTGACCGGGATTTTTGTGGCCTCGACAAAGGCGCGAAGTTCCTTTGTGGCATTGCCAGTGATGACACCACCGCCGCAATAGAGCACCGGTCGCTCGGCTTTTTCGATGAGGCCGATGATTTCGTTTAGTTCAATATCATCCGCTTTCGGGCAGGCTTCGTAGCCGGGGATGTCAATGGATTCCGGCCAAACCGGTTGCGCGGTTTGTTGCTGGATATTTTTTGGGAAATCAATGACCACCGGGCCCGGCCGGCCGGTCGTCGCAATGTGAAACGCCTCCTTCACCACGCGCGGGATTTCGCGGATGTCAGTGATGAGATAGCTGTGCTTCACGACGCCGAGCGTCATGCCGTAAAAATCAGTTTCCTGAAACGCGCCTTTGCCGATCATTGCCTGCGGCACTTGGCCGGTGAGGGCGATCAGCGGCACGCTATCCATCCATGCATCGGCGAGGCCGGTCACCAAATTGGTTGCGCCCGGGCCGCTGGTGGCCATGCACACGCCGGCCTTGCCGGTGGCGCGGCCGTAACCGCCTGCGGCAAATGAGCCGCCCTGTTCGTGCCGCGGCAGGTACGTGCGAATCTGGCTGGACTTCGTCAGCGCCTGATGCAGCTCCATACTCGCGCCGCCGGGGTATGCAAAAATACTGTCCACTCCCTCGCGCTCCAGCGCGGCCACGAGGATTTCGCACCCCTTCATCGGCTGGCCCAGCTCGCGGCGTGCGGGTTTGGTTTTGGCGGCTTTCGGTTTGGTTTTGGTTGTCTTCGTTTTGCTCATTAACAATGTGTGTTGGCGGCTGGCTTCGGCGCAAGAAAAAGACCCGCGACCGTCTCCAGCCGGGGGTCCTTGTCGAAATTCATCCTAATCCCGACACGACTCCACGGGTTCGGAAAGTACAAGTACCTCCCAAAGGACGCCAAGCTGTACGGATAGGTTCAACATATTCGGGAGTGTTTTAGCAGGAAGTGCCGATGCGGTCAATCTTCCACTGTCGATCAGACCGGCTCCTGCTGCGTGAGGCAGTGGAATGCGCCGAGGCCCCAGACGAGGTCGGTGGCGTCGATCGGGATCACGGTGCGTGTGGGGAAACATTCCTGCAAAATGGCTTGGGCGCGGGCATCGTTGGCGTGGCGGAAGGTGGGGAGGAGCACGGCTTGGTTGCCGATGTAAAAATTGGCGTAGCTGGCGGGGAGGCGTTGGTTCTGGAAAATGACCGCCGGCGGCATCGGCAGCTCGATGACGCGCAAATTGGTTTGGCGCAGGCGTTCGAGGTTTGCTTGCAATGGGGCGTGGTTTTCGTCTTCGGGATTTTCTTCCACGGCGGTGACGACGGTGTGCGCATCCACAAAGCGGGTGAGGTCGTCGATGTGGCCGTCGGTGTCATCGCCGGCAATGCCTTCGCCCAGCCAAATGATTTCTGTCACGCCAAGATGATCGCGCAGGCGTTGCTCGATTTGCTCGCGGGTGAGGTTCGGGTTGCGGTTGGGATTTAGCAGGCAACTCTCGGTGGTGAGCAGAGTCCCCGCGCCGTTGACCTCGATGGAGCCGCCTTCGAGGACCATCTCCGGCGTGAAAATTTCCAACCCCCGCACAGCCGCAATGTGCGCGGGGATTTGGTGATCCAAATCATACGGCGGATATTTTTGGCCCCACGCATTGTAATCCCAATTGATGACGGCGGCGCGCGAGGTTTCGTTTTTCACAAACACCGGCCCGTGATCGCGGCACCACGGTTCGTAGGCGGGATGATGAAAAAATTCGACGTTAGCGTTCAGCGCGTCGTGGGTGTTCAGAATCGCCCGCGCCTCCGCCTCCATCGCGGCATCCCACACATTGATGAAAACATTTTCTCCCTCGGCTCCATCCGACAAGGCGCGGACCATCGCGGCGAATATCGGCGGGATGCGGTCGTAAATATCCGGAAAACTAATGCCCTCGCGGCGGGGCCATGTGAGCCACGTGCCGGTGTGCGGTTCCCACTCGGCCGGCATGCGAAAGCCGAGCTGGGCCGGTGTGTTCAGGGAAGATCCTCCTTCAGTGCGCTCGTCAGCAGTGCATACCATTGCTTGCGGCTGAGCTGCAATTCGGTGGCCGTGACCAATTCTCGGATTCGCTCGGGCTGCGTGCTGCCGACAATCGGCACGATGCCCGCCGGATGCCGCAGCAACCACGCGAGTGCCACTGCGCCGCGGCTCACGCCAAAATCGCGCGCCATTAAATCCAACCGCCGCCGTACTTTGGCGGGTTTGTAATTTTCCTGAGTCGGCAGCACGGATTTTTTCCCGTTGCCAAGATGGCCTCCCGCGAGCGGGCTCCACGCAAGTGGTGTAATGCCGCGTTCAAGGCATTGATCGAGCGTGCCATTTTCAAATGGGTCGAGGTGCATCAGGCTCGCCTCGATTTGATTCACCACCAGCGAATCCTTGAGCGCGCTTTGCAAACAACTCACTTGGGAGGGGTTAAAATTACTCACGCCAAAGTACTTCACCTTGCCGGATTTTTTTAACTTCGCAAATGCTTTGGCCAGTTCGGCGGGGTCCATCAGCCAATCCGGACGGTGGAGTTGATAAATATCAATGCAATCGATTCCCATCCGTTGCAGGGAATTGTCGCATGACCGCACGATGTATTCGGCGGAGAGATCGTAACGAAACGGCTCGTTGCTTTCGGGCACACGCACGCCGCATTTGGTGGCGATGACGGCGGATTTTTTCAGCGCTTTTGATTGCTTCAGCGCGAGCCCCATCAATTCTTCTGAAACGCCATCACAATAAATATCCGCCAAATCGAACAGCGTGTAGCCCGCTTCCTGTGCGGCGAGCAGCGATTTCACGCCCGCCTCGCGCGCCTTGGCTGTTACCTTGCGTGCGTCGCAATCACCGGCGATGCGCCAGCAGCCGTAAGCTAATGGAGAAATCTTGAGGGTAGTTTTACCAATACGGATAGGTTTCATTGGGTTGGGTGAGGCGAAGGTACGGCAAAGGAAAATTGTCGCAAGAAAAAATCACACGTGAATAGGCCGCGCTTGAATTGGCCTTCGCTTTGGGCACACTGCGCGACGTGAATGGCGGGGAAAACAAATGGCGCGATGGGGCGCTGGCGGCAGGCGCGGGCTTGGCGTGGGCGTGCGCGTTTCCGCCGCTCACCTATCTTCCTGCGGCTTGGCTCGCACCCGCGTTGCTGTTGGCCGCCACGCGGGCCGCGCCGGGGCGGGCCTTTCGCTTGGGGTTTGTGGCAGGCATCGCACATTTTTTTACCACGCTCGCGTGGGTGCTTTATATCCCGGTTGCGCCGGGAAACATGGCGGGTTGGCTGGCGTTGAGCACGTATTGCTCGGTGTATCCGGCGGCGTGGGCGGCGTTGTGTTGGTATTTGTTTCCGGGCGATTTGGAAAAACCGATTACCGAAGCGGTAGCGGATTTGTCGTTTTGCAAACGATTGCGCTGGGGTGTTTCTTGCGCGTTGGGGTGGGTGGCGCTCGAGTGTTTGCGCGGTTGGGTGATCACGGGGTTCCCGTGGAATTATTTGGGCGCGTCGCAGTTGGAATTCACGCGGCTCGCGATGCTCGCGCAATTCACCGGCGTGCTCGGCGTGTCGCTAGTGGTGGCGTGGGGGTCGGTGGGTGGATTGCTTTTAATATGGCGTTGGCGGAATGAAAAAAAGTTTGAGCCAATGATGCTCAAAGAATTGGCGGGGCCAGTCGTATTGCTGCTGGTGGCGGTGGGTTTGGGTAGCTTTGCTTTGGCGCAGCCATTGGGAGAGAAGCGTGATGAACTGAAAATCGCGCTCATCCAACCGAGCATTCCACAGACGGTTTTGTGGAATGTGTACGATAAACCCTCGCAGCACAAACGCTTCGCGCAGTTGATGGATCTTTCGGACATCGCGGTGGAGAAAAATCCGGACTTGCTCGTGTGGCCGGAAGCCTCGGTGCCGCCCTTGCGTTTACTGGATCCGGAAGTGGTGAACCCGCGTTTGCAAACGCTCGATGCGGCGTTGCGTGAGAAAAAAATCTGGCGCGTCTGGGGCGCGGATCGTTTTGAAAACAACACGCCGCTCAATAGCTCGGTGCTGATCGATCCCGATGGAAACGAGATTGCTTATTACAGTAAACAACACCTTGTGATGTTTGGCGAGTACGTGCCGTTTGGGGAGCAATTGCCTTTTTTAAAAAAGCTCGCGCCGGTGGGAAATTTTGCGCGCGGCAAAGGGCCGGAGGTTTTCGATATGGGCCGCGCAAAGATGTCGGTTATTATTTGTTTCGAGGACGTCGTGCCGCACCTCGCGCGCCGTGCAGTCACGCCGGAGGTGGATTTTTTGCTGAACCTCACCAACGACGGATGGTTCGGCCAAAGCCATCAGCAATGGCAGCACGCACGCTCCGCTGCGTGGCGCGCCATCGAGACGCGGCGTCCGCTCGTGCGTTGCACGAATAACGGGATCACCTGTTGGGTGGACGAGTACGGACGGTTCCATGGCGTGAAGCCGCCAGTGCATTCGCCGCGCGTGAATGTCGTGACCATTCCACTTCGCAAAGGCCCGCGCGTACCGACGGTTTACCAGCGTACCGGCGACTACCTGCCATGGGGAGCGGTGCTCGCCTGTGCGGTGTTGGTTCTTCTTCGCCGTAAAAATGGCTCGGCAATGGGCGCTAATCCAGTTAATTGAACCGCACAATGTTCGACACCGTACAAGCCCGACTCACCGAAACCGAAGCCCGATTGGCCAAGCTGCGGAGGTTTCTTTGACCTCCCCCAATGCGAGGCGCAATTAAAAGCGCTTGAGGAAAAAATGGCGGTCGATAGTTTTTGGGATAACCGCGAGGCGGCCCAGAAAGTGGTGGAAGAATGCTCCAGCCTGCGCAAACGCATCGAGCCACTGCGGTCTGCTGAGAAACAACTTGGTGACCTGCAACTGATGGTGGAGCTCGGCGCGGAAGAAAACGAAGCCACCCAAGCCACGCTCGCCGCCGAGATGGCGACCGATACCGAAAAATTTATCATCGGCCTTGATGCGCTTGAGTTGGCCGCGTTGCTCAGTGACCCCGCCGATCGTTGCAACTGCATTCTCACCATTAATGCCGGCGCGGGCGGCACGGAGAGTTGTGATTGGGCGGATATGCTTTTGCGAATGTACAAACGCTGGGCCGAGCGCCGCGATTGGAAAGTAGAAATCACGGATGTGACCGCCGGCGAAGTGGCGGGCATCAAGAGCGTCACGATGATTATTTCCGGCGAGAATGCTTTCGGCTATTGCAAGGCCGAGCGCGGCGTGCATCGGCTCGTGCGCATTTCGCCTTTTGATTCCAACAAACGCCGGCACACCAGTTTTGCCAGTGTGGATGTGATCGCTGAGATTGAAGCCGAAGGCGATATTGAAATCGACCCGTCAGACTTGCGGATTGATACCTTTCGCAGTGGCGGCAAGGGCGGCCAAAACGTCAACAAAGTGGAAAGCGCCGTGCGCATCACGCACTTGCCGACCGGTGTGGTGGCCGCCAGCCAAAACCAGCGCAGCCAACACCAAAATAAACACACGGCAATGAAGCTGCTGAGCGCGAAACTTTACGCCAAACGCGAGGACGAAATGAAATCGGAAATGGATCGGTTTTACAGCGACAAAGGCGCGATCGGTTGGGGAAACCAAATTCGTAGTTACGTGTTTCAGCCGTACCAAATGGTGAAAGATTTGCGCACCGGCATCCAAACCGGCAATGTGCAGGCGGTCATGGATGGCGAGCTGGATGAATTTGTGAGCGGCTGGTTGCAAGCCGGTTGTCCGACTCAACGCATGGCGGGAGCCGATGAAGAATGAGCATCCTCGATGAAATCGTAGCGCACAAACGCACTGAACTCGCGGCCTTGCCCGAAGCGGAGGTGACTCTGGAATCGTTGCGCGTGCAAGTGGCCAGGCGTGGTGGCGTGCGGGATTTTGCCGGCGCACTGGTGCGGCCGCGCGTGGGTGATGTGGGGCTCATTGCCGAAGTGAAAAAGGCGTCGCCCTCGGCGGGCATCATCCGCGAGGACTTTGATCCCGTGACCATTGCGCGCGAATACGAAGCGGCGGGCGCGAGTTGCCTTTCGGTGTTAACGGATGAAAAGTTTTTCCAGGGCTCGCCGGAATTTTTGAAACAAATCCGCTCGGCGGTGAACCTGCCGTTGTTGCGAAAAGATTTTGTCATCGACGAACGCCAAATCGCCGAAGCGATCGAATGGGGCGCGGATGCGGTGCTATTGATCGCGGCGATCCTCGATGACGCGCAGCTTGGACACTTTCACGCACTCGCCACGGCGGCGGGTTTGTCGGCGTTGGTGGAGGTGCACGACGACGATGAACTCGCCCGCGCGATGGCACTTAAGGCGCTGCTCATTGGCGTGAACAATCGTAACCTCAAAACATTTGAAGTGAACCTCAACACAACCGAAGCGCTCGCTGCGCGGATGGATTTGCGGCAAACGCTGCTCGTGGCCGAAAGTGGTATTCGATCGCGCGCGGATGTGGAGCGGCTCACCGCGTGCGGGGCGCGGGCGGTGCTGGTGGGGGAATCGCTGATGCGCGAGGATGACATCGGCGCGAAGATGCGCGAATTGGGAGGGCAACAATGAGTCAACCGTTGCGCGTTTTGATTATTGAAGATTCCGCGTTGGACGCGAAGGTGCTCGTGGGGTTGTTGCAAAATGGCGGTTATGAAATCGACAGCGAACGCGTGGAGACGGGCCCGGATTTTTCAGACGCTATCCAACGCCGACCGTGGGACATTATTTTGGCCGACTACAATTTGCCGGAATTCAACGGGCCCGAGGCATTGCTGCTGTTGCAACAGAGCGAACGCGACATTCCGTTCATCGTCATTTCCGGCGGCATTGGCGAAGACTTGGCGGTGCAGATTATGAAATCCGGCGCGCATGATTACCTAATGAAAGGCAATCTCGCGCGGCTGGTGCCGGCGGTGGAACGCGAGGTGCGCGAGGCTCGCGACCGCACCCGTCATCGCCAGGCTGAGACAGCCCTGCACGCGGCCAATGAACAGATGCGCATAGCACGCGAGATTCAGCAGCGGCTGTTTCCCGAGGAAGCGCCTCAACTGGATGGACTGGAACTGGCCGGGTTGACCGAAAGCGCGGAGCAAACGGGCGGCGACTATTACGATTTTGTGCCCATGGCCAACGGCGATTATGGGTTGGTGGTGGGCGATGTGACCGGGCACGGCATCGGGCCGGCGTTGTTAATGGCCGAGACACGGGCGTACCTGCGCATCTTGGCGGCGGATATGGATGACGTCGGCGAGATCCTCACACGCGCCAATCGCGTGCTCACTGAGGACACCGGTTCGGAACGATTTGTCACACTGCTCTTCGTGCGGCTCAGTCCCAAAACAGGCACGGTGCGCTACGCGAGTGCGGGGCATCCACCGGCGTTGTGGCTGGACGGCAGCGGGCATTTGAAACGCGAGCTCAAACGCACCGGCATCCCGCTCGGCATTCGGCCGGATACCGAGTACACCGTGAGTGAGGATTTCCCTCTGGAACCCGGTGATCTGCTGGCGTTGATGACCGATGGCGTTGAGGAATCCACCTCTGAAGATGGCGAGATGTTTGGCAAAGAACGAATCGTGCAGACGCTGGGCACTCATCAGGTGGAAAGTGCCGCGGAGATCGTGGCGGGCCTGCATGAGGCCGGCCGATCGCATGAGGCGGCCGACCACCAGCCGGACGACTTCACCACCATTGTGTTGAAAGTGGCCCACTGAAAAGGGTTGTCATTCTCTCACCGACCGCTAGGATGCGGCTCCTTTCCGGACGGACCGTAGCGCAGCCTGGTTAGCGCGCCACACTGGGGGTGTGGAGGTCGGGAGTTCGAATCTCCCCGGTCCGACCATTTTTCTAGCTAGTTTTTTGATTTTTTTCGTTTTCAACCGTTACCGTTGCGTTCTTTCGGCTATATCCTTGCCAACTCGTAATCGCTGATTACGAAAAAACATGTCCCATAAGCGAACAGAACCACCCCTGAAATCAGCAAGCTTCTGAAATTAGAAAAATTGCAACCTTAGCCCAGAACAGAGGACACAGGAAACCAACTAAATACACAAAATGAACCAAGTATTGATTACCGCTGCCTTTATGTTCCTTTTTCACTTTCCATCTACGTTGATGGCAGAGTTTAAGGTCGAGTCAGACAAAGAAAATGTGGTCTCTAGCCGACTTGAGGGTCGATGGCAATTCAATGAGGCCATTAGCTCCAGACTTAGAACCAGACTTCCCCTCAATCGGGATAGAGCCATGGAATTTCATGCAGATGACAAGGTTGTCGCAAAGATACCTGACAAGTATGGGAAGTTTCTGAAGAGAAAAACGATTTACATGGCGGGGATCATGAAGTCAGGAAAAAATGATTACCCATTTATTCTCACCGAACACAAAGGTAATCCGCACATAGTCATTTTTCGTGAACGGGATGGCGATCCATTGGGTGACGCCGAATCCTTTAACGTGATGCTTGCTGTCGCGGAGAATACTTCAAACGATCTGCTTTTTATAGGCGGTGATTTTAACAACCAGCCATTCTATGCTCTTGAGCGTGCAGAGACGCCCGAAGGTGATTCCCAACCAGGGCATGGAGCCGTCGAATGACGGCACGGTTGATGTTAGAATCATGCTATGTATCATCATACCTTGTTTGGCAACACTCGCATTAGTTGATTATGGTTCACCCTTTTTCTTTTTTAGGTTTCAACCGTAACCAATCCACTCACCGCGGTATATAACCTGTGGCCAACCCGTATTATAACCGAAATACATGCCCGAAAAACGACCAGAGCCATCCTTCGAATTTGTTCAACTTCTGACGACTCATCAGAGCCGTATGTTTGCCTACATACTTTCACTTCTAGGTAATCGCACTCAGGCGGAGGATGTTATGCAAGAGACTAATGCGGTTCTTTGGCGTAAGGCGCATGAATTCAAACTAGGCACCAACTTTGGTGCATGGATGCTAAGGGTCGCTTATTTTCAGGTAATGGCACACCGTCGCAAGATCACACGGGATCGCCTTGTTTTCGACGATGACTTTCTCGCAGATATTGCTGATGACGCGCAGCAGCAGTCTGAGAGGTATGAAGAAAAACAACGACTACTGGTCGACTGTATCGGGAAACTGAACGAACGTTACCAGAAACTCATCCGCCGTCGATACACCGAAGGTGCTACTCTGAAAACTATGGCTTCTCAAAGCGATCAGTCAGAGAGTTCCATTAAACAGGCGCTTTTCAGAGCTCGCAACGCTTTGATTGAGTGCGTAAAGCGTCATCGTCCAGAGGAAGCTCTATGACGGAAGTAGAGAAAAAAGAACTGGAGTTTCTCCTCATGGAACTTACTGAGGGCCAGCTATTGCCTGAGCAAAGCCACCGGTTGGTGGAGATGATTCAACAGTATCCTGAGGCAAAAAAACAGTATCTCGAATATTGTCAGGTTCACGCAATGCTTGCATGGGAACACGGTGTCTTGGGCGTAGGCCAGTCGCCGCACTCCTCAAGTATACCCGAAATTCAGCCCAAATCCCCCAGTACATCCAAGCGATTGGTCATAGCCGCATTAGTAGCGCTGGTGGGATTAGCCTTGTGGCTGCAATGGAGGGCACCATCAAAAATGCAACCGGGGGAAACGGTTGCTTCCCTGACCCGTAGCGTGGCTGCCAATTTGAAAATATTCGGCACATCGTCTGACTTCAGCAATGGCAGCACCATTCAAACCGGCAGTTACGATCTCGAAGAGGGCCTTGTCCAAATTACGTTTGAATCGGGTGTCGATCTCGTCATCGAAGCACCGGCTTCTTTCGAAATTCACAGCTCCGAGTTCATGGTCTTAAACGAAGGACGCCTAGCGGTTACTGTTCCTCCGGAAGGTGTTGGCTTCACTGTGGAAACTCCAGACGCTGAAGTGGTTGATTTCGGGACAGAGTTCGCCATCGAAGTGGTGGGCGAACGTAGTAGTGAAGTTCACGTGTTCAAGGGGGAAGTTGAAGTGCGCCCGAAAGAGCAGGATGCTTCGATCTATCCGGTACGTCTGGTCGCGAATCAAGCTACCCGTATCGATCACGCGACGTTTGTTCCTCTTGGAATCTCTATAGACGATCATAGATTTCTCAGAAATCTCGAAGAGCCTGACCCAACTTACAGCGGTAAGGTTCGTGAACTCTTGCCGCTCTCTTACTATCGCATGGCTGTCATCGACGATGGGCAAACTTTGAAGGATACGGCTAAAGGTCATCAAAATACTGCTTCAATAGTGAAAGGTGAAGGGCGGCGACAACCATTCGCTCCGGGCCGCATCGGTTCATCCCTTCGTTTGGATGGGCCCAAAAGGGGAGGGTATGCACAAGTCTTTTCCGGCTTCGAACTCCCGACAACAGAATTCACCATCATGGCGTGGATCCGTGCCATGACCCTGCCAAGGAACGCTATTCTCGTCTCAGACATGAATCTTATGGGCGACGAAACATTTCGCTTTGGGCTAGTTGGCGATCATGGGAATTTGGGTCTCACTCTCGCCAATGGAAAGCGATCTCTGCGGATTGAGGATTCCTCTCCCTTGCCCCTCGAAGATTGGACCCATGTCGCCATCGTAAAGGAGAGTGTAGGTTTGCGGCTGTACCGAAATGGAGTGCTCGTCTCCTCGGAACCTTTAAATGGGTTTAAAGTAAAAGCGCACAAGCCTTTCAGTATCGGGGGAACCGATAAGAAGGCCGACGGAATAAAAAGGCATCAAAGACAGGGCTTCTGGCATGGTCGAATCGACGAACTTGCCTTCTTTGGGTACGCCCTAACGGACGAGCAAATCGAAAATCTTTTTCACCTTACCCCATCCAATTAAATCCTAATAATTATGAGACTTTTGAAAGCACTACATGCAATAACCCTCAGTTTGATCGGAATGCCCTTCTTTGTATTGGCAGACGAAAAACCAAATATCGTTATTATTCTCACAGATGACCAAGGCTATGCTGATGTTAGTTATAATCCCCATTCTCCACCGGAAGTCAGTACGCCTAACATTGATGCCCTCGCTCATTCTTCCGTCATCTGTACCCAGGGTTACACCAGTGGGCACGTATGTTCCCCGACGCGTGCCGGACTCATGACTGGTCGTTATCAGCAAAGATTTGGAATATACACAGCTGGGGAAGGGGGCTCAGGTGTTCCACTTAATGAGGTGTTTATTCCACAGCGACTCAAGCCAGCTGGATATGTTTCTGGGGCATTAGGTAAGTGGCATCTAGGGCTCACTAAAGAATATCACGCCATGAATCGTGGGTTCGATGAGTTCTATGGGTTTATGGGACGTGGAGCCCATCCATACTTTGACCACTCAGACATGACTCATCCAATTTATCGCGGTTTTAAACCCATAAAAGAAGAGGGTTATCTCACTACTCGAATCACTGAGGAAGCTGTCGACTTTATCAGCCGCCATAAAAAAGAGCATTTCTTTCTCTATGTTGCATATAACGCTGTGCACTCTCCGCCTGAGGCCCCTAAAGAGGACATCAAGAACCTTACGGGTGACGAGAAGCGCGATACTCTCATGGCCATGATCAAACACCTCGATATGGGGGTTGGGGAGATTGTGGAATCATTAAAAAAACACGACATCTATGATAATACGCTTTTGATATTTCTTACGGACAATGGTGGCTCCAATGCCATGAGCGCTAACAATGCCCCACTTCGGGGCTTTAAGCAGATGGACTACGAAGGAGGGGTTCATGTCCCGTTCATCGTTTCTTGGCCGGCTCAATTGAAAGGCGTAAAAAAGTGCGACGTTCCCATGTGGTCGATTGATTTGTTTGCGACTGCACTAGACGCTGCCGGGCTTCCTTTACCGAGAGATAAACCTCTGGACGGAAAAAGCATCCTGCCTGCTCTCAAGGGCAAAACAGACAAACTTCACGACGCATTCTATTGGAGTTCCGGTGGAGCTAAAGGGAAATGGGCTATACGTTCAGGAGATTGGAAGCTGGTCGCTGATAAGAAACGCATTGAACTTTTCAATCTTGATAAAGATCTCAGTGAAACGACAGACCTTGCGGCAAAACACCCTAAATTGGTTTCTGAACTCACGGATAAATATAACGAATGGCTCGACAAAATGGCAGATCCGGTGAGCAAGCAGGAGAAATTTTGGAATCCTGATGCCGGTAGGTCAGGAATAAATATGTCAAAAGAAGAAAAGAAAGCGGCGCGCGAAAAAGAAAAAGCCAATCGCATCAAGGAACGAGAAGCAAAAAATAATCGATCAACTGAATAATCTGAATGATTCGTCAAAATTCTTTTAGGAACAAATTACCATGAAAACCATTATTTCACTTTCGATTTTTTGTTTGTTGGGGAACCTATCTCCTGCAGCCCAATCTCAGCGCCCGAATATAATCATGTTTCTGATCGACGATCAGAACCCATCGAGTATCGCCGCATTTGGAGGCGATACCTACACTCCCAATCTCGACCGTATGGCTCAGGAAGGAATGAAGTTCACTCGTGCCTATGTCAGCAGTTCGGTTTGCACTCCTTCTCGATACAGTTTCCTAACCGGCCGATATGCTGGTAACTCACACAGTAAGCTTTACGTTGATGCGGTCGGTGGCAAAGAAAATCAGGGGCTTCCCAACTTCAATGTCGCCCTAGAGCGCGACAACATGAACGTCGGGAATGTTCTTCGTGAAGCCGGTTATGCTACCGGTTTTGTTGGGAAATTTCACCTCACCTCCAACTTGGATTTTCCGGAGTTCTATAAAGGGAAAGACAAATGGATCAATATTCCTAAAAACGCGCGTCCTGGGCCAGAGACATCGGCTCAATTCAAGCGCAACGAACGTTGGATGCGCCGTTACCTAAAGGAACTTGGCTTTTCTTGGGCGAAGAACGTCTATCCGGAAAATACACCCTCGCCCTATTCTACGCATAACCCGGAGTGGACAACGGTGGCCGCTCTTGAATTCATTGAAGAGAACAAGGATGGGCCCTTTTACCTCCATCTTTGCAGTACCCTGTTGCACGGGCCGGATAAATCCTGGCGAAAATCCATGGATCATCCGCTTATCACCGGAGAGGGGGAAGTTGAAAGCCTTCCAGAGATAATGACACCGCGTATTGAGTTACTCAAAATTATCAAGGAAAAGGGATTCGACCCCGAAAGTCATGTGGCCGGTGAAGCGTGGATCGATGATTCACTCGGAGCGATTCTTCGTAAACTGAAGGAGCTTGGAATCGATGACAACACGCTGGTGATCTTTGCGCCGGATCACGGTCGTGACGGCAAAGCATCCGTTTTTTCACAGGGTAGTTGTCAGGTGCCCATGATCATGCGTTGGCCGAAAGGAATTGCCGCAGGGCAGGTGTGTGAAGAACTCGTTCAGAATATCGACCTCGTGCCTACTTTCTTCGAACTGGGTGAAGCGGTAAAACCGGAGTCTTACCGAATCGATGGGCAAAGTCTCACCCCTCTTTTCAAAAACGGAACAGACAAAGATTGGCGGAATCACCTTTATCTCGAAATGGGAGCTGCTCGGGCAACTGTCACGAAAGATTGGTCCTACATTGCCGTTCGCTACACGAAAGAGCAAATCGGAGCGATCAAGAGAGCCGCGCCGCAAAACTTACCCAAAGCCATGTCCTACATTGGACGTCTGGGCATCGGAGTAAGGGGGGCCGACCGCCCGGGTTTCTTTGACGAAGATCAGCTCTACCATCTGAAGACAGATCCGAAAGAGATGAGGAATCTTGCGGGTCATATAGGGCATTCCAGTCGCGTGAAAGAGATGCGCCAAAAGATGCAGCAGGATCTCCAAGCCATAGGTCGCCCTTTCGGTGAGTTCATTCCCGGAGGGAACGCCGCTAAGCCGGGGCAGGTCAGTAAACAAATAAAAATCGTTAAACAGCTCGAGATCAAAGGCAAAACAGTAACGGTACCGGAAGCGTTGAAACAGGATATAGACGTTACCGATGAACCACCCCATGTCGATAAGGCTAAAAGAAAAGCGGAACGTGAAACACGTAGAAACGCCCGTGAAGAAGCCAAGAAGAAGGTGAGAGAAAAGGACAAAGATGGCGAAACGGAGTAGAGAGCTAAAAATCTAACTCATAAAATGAGCCTCGTCATATGTTATGCATGATATTTGAATCTTTAGTGCTGATATAAGGTCCCTTTAGCTTCTCTGAATTAAAATCTTGCGGTAGGGTTTTCTCAGGTAATTTTCCGGTGTTGAATGGCAAATTGAGTCTTAATGAAGATACATATTGATAGGAATGGTGAAAGATTTGGGCCTTACAGCATAGAAGAAACAAATGCTTATTTGGCAAACGGCACACTACTTCCTTCAGATCTGGCTTGGAAAGATGGCATGACGAATTGGTTGCCGGTTCAACAGATTTCCGGCGTGGTGGTTGCCACAGGTTCTGTGGCAACATCTGTTCTTCCTTCGCAATCCGTGTCGATTGGAAACAAAAAAAATATTCTCCAAGGAATTGCTGCCGTGGTGGGACTGTTGGCTATTGGGATTGGAATTTGGGTTTTCTTTTTCCGAGCCACAGAAGAGAAGAAGCAGTTTGCAAACAATGATGGAGGTAATATTCCGGTCGCAAAGTCAGTTGAAGAAACAACGAAGGAAACGGCTGGCACGGCCTCAAGAATTGACACAATTATCCAGCTTGATCTTACAAAACACGGGCTTAAACCGAATCCGCCGGCCAGTGATGTTGAGTTCGTCCGCCGCCTGTATCTGGATGTGATTGGCCGAATTCCGACCGGTGATGAACTTAAACGCTTCCACGCAGACACTCGTGAAGACCGTAGGGCTAGGTTGATTGATGAATTGCTTAAGTCTCCCGGTCATGAATCCCACATGTTCAACTGGCTAGCGGACATGCTTCGTGTGAAAGATGATTATTACCGGATTGGTAAGACTTGGACGTTTCATACATGGCTGAAATCACAACTCCGTGAGAACAGGCCGTGGGATGAACTTGTCCATGACATGCTAACTGCAGAAGGTCGGTTGGGAGAAAATGGGGCCACCGCATACCTCTTGCGCGACGCAAGTATGCCGTTGGATAGCCTTTCCAACACGCTGACTATTTTTCTTGGTGCAAATATTGGCTGTGCTCAGTGTCATGACCATCCCCTTGCTGAATGGACTCAACGTGACTTTTATGAAATGGCGGCATTTTTCGGCTCGACGACCTTTGAGCGTGTGGATACACGCAAGCCGGCAATAACTCTCCGTGATGAACGTTTCTCAAAAGCGAATCTTGTCACTTTACTTCAACCGAATATGGAGCGAGTCGTATTCGATAACACCATTTCGACTGTATTCCCTGAGGACTACTCGTATGACGACGCCAAACCCGGCGACTTGGTTAGCCCACGATTTATCAATTGGGGGCCTGAAAAGGAAATGCCTCTGGCGGGACATCGGCCGAAACGGCTCCGAAATCATTTCGCGGACTGGATGACGTCATCTGAGAATCCGCGCTTTGCCGCGGCTATTGCCAATCGATTATGGAAGAAGTTTTTTGGAATTGCGGTCAAAGAGCCGGTTACAGATCTCGATGTTCTCGAAAACGCCACTAATCCGGAACTACTTCGGTTCATCGCACAGTTGATGAAGGATGTTGATTTTGACCTGCGAAAATTTCAGCGAGTAATTCTAAATACTAGCGCATATCAGCAGCAGGTCAGCGTGACGCCGCTTGAGGGTGAGGCTTTCCGATTCCCTGGTCCTTTATTACGTCGAATGACAGCTGAGCAGGCGTGGGATTCTATTGTTCTCCTGTTGCGAGGCCCGGAGATTGATCAGTTGAAGACAGATAATGCGCCTTTGATGAAGCGACTAGTTTTTCCCTTTGAATTCACACACGACAAGAAGGATATTTTGAGCGATCGCGAGAAGATCTTCAACTTTGCAGAGACACTATTGCCGAAAGGTGAGGCTTCGAATGGTGATGGCGGGCGCGGCTTATTCATGGGGTCTAGTAAGGGGCGGCGCGTAAAACTGCGCGGTGAGAATTCGTGGTTGCGGGCTTCAGAACTACCACAACCAATGCCCCCAACACATTTTCTAAGAGTCGCAGGTCAGTCAGCTCGTGATGTTGCTGATGACGGATCGACCGAGGGCGGTATTACCGAATCGTTGGCGATGATGAACGGCGAAGTCACGAAAAGTATTATGACCAGCTCGTTGGTTATCAACGCCGCGAGTAGCAAGAACAGCCAGCCTGAGCAGATCGCTCTCCTCTATCGTGCATGCCTGTCACGGTCTCCGCGTGAGAAGGACACGAAACAGTGTGTTATTGCACTCGAACAAGGACTTGAACTGAGTGACATAGTCTGGGCTCTGTTGAATTCCCGCGAGTTTATGTTTATTCAATAGACTGTAACCCTATTTAATTTACCGCATTTCATTTATAAGGACGCCCCAACATGAAGCAACTTTTAAACTCTTTAGATGCACCGACTCGTCGACAGTTCGTCGAACGCTGTGCCGCGACTTCACTCGGCTTGAGGATCCTTCCAACGGCACACCTAATGGCTGAAGAGTCAGCAGGAGCAAAGCCTGCCGCCTTTGGTAAAGCGAAGAGCGTAATTTGGCTAATGCTCAATGGCGGTCTAAGTCACATTGACTCGCTGGACCCAAAACAAGGTAAATCTAAAGGTCCGGCAAAGGCGATTAACACGTCCGGGAACTTTCAGGTCACCGAATATTTCCCGAAATTCGCGGCGGTCGCAAATCGTGTAAGCGTGATTCGCTCTATGGAAGCAAAGATCGGCATCCATTCACCAGCACAATACTACATGCGAACCGCTTATGAACCTCGCGGAACGATTATACACCCAAATTTAGGAGCCTGGGGCTCTCACTACCTAGGGCGTAGTAGTAAAAATTTGCCGTCAAGTGTGTGCGTCAATCGCCGTTCCGATCAAGGTAATGGCTTCTTCCCTTCGAGCTTTGCCCCACTTGCTATCGGAGATCCGACCAAAGGGATCAGTGACGTTGAATCGATCGGTGGTAAGTCAGTGGCCACAAAGCGACAGGCATTGTTAAACAAAATCGATGCCGACTTTCGGAGAAAATTCAATGATAAGGGGGTTAATTCTTATAAAGGTTTCTACGATGATGCCCTAGCCTTAATGAAGAGTAAGGAATTGAAAGCTTTTGACTTGGCGGATGAGTCAGAAAAACAACGGGAGACCTATGGTAATAATTCATTCGGTCAGGGATGCTTGCTCGCTCGTCGCCTAGTTGGATCCGGTGTCCGTTTTGTTGAGGTGAAGCACGATGGCTGGGATCATCACAAAGCACTTGCCGATGAGATGAGTGAAGTGGCGCCGGTATTTGACCAGGCATTCGCAACACTGATTACTGACCTTGAGCAGCGAGGGATGCTGGATTCCACGCTGGTCGTTGTTGCGACAGAATTTGGTCGTAAACCGGCATTCGATGGTGATGGACGAAGTCATCACCCTGTTTGCTTTTCAACGGTTCTCGCTGGAGGAGGCACAAAGGCTGGGTTTGTCTATGGCAAGAGTGACGATATGGGATACTACGTTGACGAAAATGCCGTTTCTGTTGGAGCATTTCACGCCAGCATCGCATTCGCAGCTGGTATGGAAATTGGGAAACCCGCCACGTCGCCTTCTGGGCGACCCATGACTGTCGGTGACGGCGAAAAGCCTATCCTGGAGTTATTCGCGTGATGACTAAAGTGTCAGTTTTAATTTTCCTATAAAACACTGAAGAGTTTTTCGGGCCAAAGGTGGATCGATAAAAATCCAATAATAGCGCTGAAAAAACAGGGTTATAATTCGTAGTCTCCCGCACTGGGGGTGTGGAGGTCGGGAGTTCGAATCTCCCCGGTCCGACCATTTTCTAGCTCTGTATTCGTGGGCGGTTAAATTATTTCGTCAAATTTGGCGCCGACTCCATTCCGATTGAGCGTCACATGTGTGGGAGACCGTACGTGTTTTGTTCCAAAAGGTATTTGGTTTGGATTGTCCGAATGTGGCTGTTACAAATTTCGAACGCGACCAATCCCTAACGATCTCAACGCAAATTTGAAATTCACGTTTCTTCTTCCCATCGTACTCATTTCAGGCCTCGCGGTTGGCGCATGGACGCATCAGACTGATAAACTTGCCTCAACTCCCCAAACAGTGCCTGGGCTGTTGGCTGCGTTGAATCTCACCGATGACCAGAAGGCAGGTTTCCAAGCACAGGAACGAAAGAAGCAGAGACCTTCAGGTAATAATCAGCCTAAGCCCGAGGTGAACCTGCCGATCATTAAAGTTCCGGTCACGCCCGTCGTGGGCCCGCCTCCCGCCAGTCGTTTCAATCTAAAGAACTGGAAACTGACGTTGCCCTACAACAAGGCTGGCAACTACGGTGGTCACGCCGCCGAGATTGGGGCAAAACAACTGGTCGCCGGATTCAAGGATCCGCATTTCTACACCGACGCCAACGGCACAATGATTTTCTGGTGTCCTGTAATCGGTTCAACGACTGGCAACACCAAGTTCCCTCGCAGTGAACTGCGCGAAATGCTTGAGCCCGGAAACGTCGGTCGTAATTGGGACAGTACCGGGACGCACCAACTCGAAGGACGCTGTCGCCTGCTCCAAGTCCCTAGTTACCCCAAAGTCGTAATCGGACAGATCCATAGCTATACCGGCAAATCGAAACCTCTGGTAAAGCTCCAATACTACAAAGGCCGCATGGAAGCTCTCGTCAAGCTCAGCCCCTTCGCCGGCAAGGACAAATTGATCAAGTTTGCCGATGTGGGCCTAAACAACGACATTGCCTGGCAGATCCAGCTCAAGGATGCCGTGCTCTCCGTAACCGTGAACGGCGTGACCCAAACCGAAAACATGCTCACGCACGATCCCCGATGGGCCGAGCAGACTTTCTACTTCAAGGCCGGGGCCTACCCGCAAGACGACACGGGTGATGTTACCGAAGGCGCTCGCGTGGCTTTCAGCCAACTGAATGCGAGCCATAACCAGAAACCCTAGAGTCAGAGAAATGCCATCGATGATTCGCGCGCGCCATCTAGCTTATCTTTTCCTTTTGGCCCTTGTCTCTCCCGCCATCAGCGATGAGGCGCCCCGGCCTCACATCGTCCTCATCATGTCGGACGATCAGGGCTGGGGGCAGGTGGGTTACATGAACCATCCGCATCTGAAGGGGAATACTCCGAATCTGGATGCGATGGCGAAGTCCGGCATTCGGTTCAATCGATTCTATGCGGCCGCCTCAGTGTGCTCGCCGACGCGCGCCTCGGTTTTGACGGGGCGTTCGCCGCATCGCACCGGGGTTCCCGGTCTGCACAAGCGCCTTTGCTTGCAGGAAAAGACCCTGCCTGCTGCTCTAAAAAAAGCGGGCTACGCCACCGCCCACTTTGGTAAATGGCATTTGGGAGGGGTTCAGGGTTCGGCCATGCCGGTTCTTCCGGATGACCCGAACGGCCCCAAGCATTATGGCTTTGATGAATGGTTATCGGCGACCAACTACATCGAAATGAATCCGTTGATGACGCACAATGGTGAGATCGTTTATCTCGAAGGCGAATCTTCCGTGTTGATGGTGGAAGCAGGGCTGACGTTTATTGAGGCCAATAAGGAAAAGCCGACCTTCACGGTGCTTTGGTATGGCTCGCCGCACTTTCCTTATACCGCGCTGGAGCAGGATTTGCAGGGGTTGCCGAAGGACATGGATGGAAGGCAGCGAAGTCTGTTGGGTGAGATTGTTGCCCTGGATCGGAGCATCGGCATGCTTCGCAACCGGTTGCGCGAGTTGGATTTGGCCAAGAACACGTTGATCTGGTTTTGCAGTGACAATGGAGGGCGCGACCATGAACCCCATGCGATGGCGGGTCTGCGTGGGGCCAAAGGCAATTTGTATGAAGGCGGTATTCGCGTGCCGGGATTGATCGAATGGCCGGGCACGATTCAGCCGCAGGTGACGGATTTCCCGGCATCCACGATGGACATCATGCCGACTCTGATGGACCTCCTTGACCTGCCGAAGGACTCGATGCTGGAAGTCGTCGACGGCGAAAGCATCGTTCCGTTGTTTACCGGCACCACACCGAAACGCGCTCGCCCGATACCCATTAAAAACAAAGGAATGGCATTGCTGGAGGGGCGTTACAAGATCGTGAGGAATGGAAATGGCAAAGGGATTCCATGGGAGCTTTTTGATCTGAAAACCGATCTGGGGGAAACCACCAACTTGGCGGCTGAACAACCCGAGCGTTTTGAACAGATGAAAGCAGAGGCGCTCGCCGTTGAGGCTTCCATCGACAACAGTGCGCTGGGGCGGGACTATCCGGAGGGGAAGGTGCTGCAGCCTCAACGTTCGGAGAGGTGGGAACAAATGGAAGCGTACCAAGCGCTTTATGAGAAGTTCGCTGAGCTAAAGCCCGGATGGAAGGCGCCTGTCCAGAAATCAAAAAAGGAGAAACGGTAATGAAATCACTGACAAAACTATTCTATGCCATCCTCGTCTTCGGCCCATTGCTCAGTGCGCCGAGCAGCCAGGCCGGCGAGCGGATGAATCTGCTGGTGCTCATGGCCGATGATCTAAATACGTGGATACTGGAAAAGCCGGAACGGTACTCGGGAAAAGTGATCGCTCCGAATCTTCAGGCGTTCGGTGACAGCGGAGTGGTGTTTCGAAATGCCTACAGCGCGTCGCCGTTTTGTGTGCCTTCACGCACGTCGCTTTGGTCGGGGGTGAGGCGGGTGAGGGAGTTTTGTGAACCGGTGTCGTTTGTTGTGGGTGAATAAACAGGGGTGCGATCCGGTCATCGGTGAACGTCTAACGGGGAATGAAGACCGGTAAATTCAAACGAGGGTGATACCACAAGCTCCTCGTCCACGGTTACGCCGTCTGCATCGACCACAAGACCAAGGAGATCAAGTTCCGCGACCCGTACCCGTTCATGGCAAAGACACTGGTGGCCGCTTATTTGGCTGAGGAGGGTTTTCTCAGGGAGGGGTGATTATTTGATGCGCCGACGGACCCACAAAACGGCATAAAATTGGCTGTGGTTAGTAAATGGTTCCCACCCTTGAGGTATCAACCACACGCCGCGGCCTGTGTTCCTTTACCGCCCTTTTTGGCTGAGGCCCGCAACCCAGAAACAAATTCATCTGAGCCGAGGGCGGCTACTCTCTGTGGCGGGTTTCTCCTGTTAATCTGCCCTTTGAATCGTATGTGTAAACGATTTTTCCCCAGCGCTTGTTTTTCTTAACATAACCAACATCGCGCGCGGTCAATCCGGTGGTCAGGGTGTGAGCATATTCAACTCTTTCAATTACAAGCGGCTTGCCGTTCTCGTCGGAAAGATTTTTGTGGTATTTGCATTCAAAAATTTTCATTTCACGCCGGAACCAATCAGGTCGGTCTTCCATCGGTCTGCCGTCGCGAATGACTGTCTCACTTGTGAGGCGGGCATTCTCATCAAATCTAGAAATCAAAATCATTCCACGTGTGTCTAAAAATCCACGCGTGTGAAATGGCTTACGTGTCTCCCTGACTACTCCATTTGAATCTTTCCCCTCTGACTTTTCTTCATTCCAAATCAATTCAGGCGTTGTTGAACACCCAGAAATTACTGCTGCACATATGGTTGAGGTGAACAGTGCGCCAATGATGAGGGATTTAACGTCGATGTTTTTCATAAAAAACCCATTCTCGCCCCGCGAACATTTGTCAATATTAATTCAGCGCGGGAGATAGAAGAACGACGGCTCGCCCTGTGGACAAGCGGGGATGAAACCGATGCAACTTCCACCTGATTCTTTCCTTTAACGGGATCATAATGGTGTCTAATGGAAATCATTGTGCGCGAAGAAGAAGATGGAAAACACAGACTCTACACCCGAACCCCGGCAGGAACGAACCGAGCAGGCAACCGACTCAAAAAAGGCGGAGAGTATCCGATTGAGTCCTACGTCTACGATACCCACGAAGCTGCAACAACCTTTGCCCGACTTAACGCCCTATTTTGTGGCTACTTGTGGTGCGTCCTGTAAACAAAACCCCAGTAAAGTGGCCACAAGTAACCACAAGAGACTGCGCCCTGCAAACTGGGGGTGTGGAGGTCGAGGGTTCGGCCATTTACCCCCTTGTTAATTTTCGGCTCAAACGCATTTAACGCTTGGGGCGATTCCAGCCGGAATTGCAACAGTGATCACGATGTGCGTGTTTGCCTCATTGTTGAATATTCTAATGCTAGGTTCGTCAGCTTTTTACAATGATGATTTTACGTATTACGATTTCGTTGGCTGTATTTTTTTCTCCCGCGGTTTGGGCTCAGGAGAAGCCCGTTTGGCAGCAGAAACTTTCCCGCCATTTGCAGGCGGATTTCCCCTACACCAAGGCGGCCATCCGGACGCAGTTTCCTAAAAATAACGTGGCTAACAAAGGGATGGCCATAATTGTTGGGCGTGAGGCGTTCATGTGTTTTGATACAGATTTGCTGCGTTGGGCAGCGGGTTGGACCGGGGACTACATCACTGAGGATGGGGTGAGCTTCAAGGGCAATCACGGAGCTAGTCCGCGCATCGCTGGTGCACAGAAGTTCGGGAACCCGTCCATCGCTGGCTGGGCTGATGCCAAAGGTTCTTTTGCCGATTCGCGCCCGGAACCGTTTGGCCCATTGCCCCGTAAACACATCCAATGGCGCGGCAACTATGTGGCAGATGATCAGGTGGTGCTGAGCTACACGGTGCACGGTGTGGACATTCTTGAGCAACCTGGAAGTATTGAAAAAGACGGGCAGACAGTCTTTGTGCGCAGTATTCAACATGAGGATATTGCTGCCGATCTGGTGACGTTGGTTTGCGAGGTGGAAAACGCAAAAGGTGGAGTGGACGGTGGCGTGGCGGTTTTGGTGGCTGGCGATCAGGTCACACAAGTGGCGCTAATGAATGCGCCCAAGGGGAGCAAGCTTGAGGTGCAGGATAATAAACGCGTGGTGGCTAAGCTAGCCAAGGGTACGAAAGCCGGCACATTCCAGATACGCATCTGGAGTGGAAGCAAAGCGGATCAAGGCCAGTTTCCCGCATTGGCCAAGGAGGCATCCAAGGCTGATTTTCGCAAGGTGGGTAAGAATCGCTGGCCTGATCCGGTGGTGACTCAGGGCAAGATGAATGCCAGCAGCACACCTGATGGCGCGTACGTAACTGATGTGCTTACTTCGCCGGAGAAGAACCCATGGAATCGCCGCGTGCGTTTTGGTGGGCTGGATTTTTTTAGTGATGGTCATCGGGCGGCACTTTCAACGTGGGATGGCGATGTGTGGATTGTGTCGGGCTTGAAGAATGAAAACCTCAAGGATTTGAAGTGGACACGCTTTGCCAGTGGTGGATTTGAGACATTGGGTCTGAAGATCGTGGACGATGTTATTTACACCTCCGGACGCGATCAAATCACTCGCTATCATGATCTGAACAAAGATGGCGAAGCCGACTACTACGAAAGTTTCAACAACGAGATCACCAGCTCGCAGGGGTTTCATGAATTTGTGTTTGACTTGCACACGGATAAAGAAGGCAACTTTTATACCATCAAGGCTGGGCCGGTTCGCGGTGGTGGCCGTGGCTTCGGTGGCGGAGGAGGGAATGGCAACATTTCGCGCCATGCAGGAAGCCTGATGAAGATCGATAAGTATGGAAAAAAACTCACCGTGGTGGCCACAGGGTTCCGTGCTCCCAACGGCATGGGTGTGGGGCCCAATGGACAGTTGACCAGTGGTGACAACGAAGGTTCATGGGTGCCACGGTGTCCGATTAATTGGATTCGTAACGATGGGTTTTACGGGGTGGAAACACTCGCACACAAAACACCGGTGCCCAAACACGACAAGCCGCTTTGTTGGCTGGACAAAGGTTGGGATAACTCCGGTGGGGGTCAGGTTTGGGTGACCAGTGATAAGTGGGGTCCATTCCAAGGTGAATTGCTGCACACCAGCTACGGGCAATCCTCGATCTACTTGGTGCTTAAGCAAAAGGTGGCCGGCCAGATGCAGGGGGGAGTAGTGAAATTGCCCTTGCGCTTTACCTCCTCTGCAATGCGCCCCCGATTTAATCCGAGTGATGGCCACTTATATGTTGCCGGTCTGAAAGGTTGGCAGAGTAACGCCGCTCGTATTACAGGTCTTGATCGAATCCGATACACAGGTAAAAAGGTGTATACCGTGCGTGACCTCAAGGTGGATAAGGCCGGTGTGCATCTTACTTTTACACAACCGTTAGATTCGAAATCGGCGGCGGACTCAGAGAATTACGCCATCACCCGATGGAATTATCAGCGTACACAGGATTATGGATCGCCAACCTTCAAAGTGAGCAACCCAAAGGAGCGCGGGAATGAAGGGGTGAATATTATCAGGGCTACACTTTCAGCAGACCGCAAAACCGTGACACTTTCCATGGAGGATCTGCGTCCATGCGATCAGCAGCTAATCAGGTTCAATGTCCAGGCGGCTGACGGCACCCGTATTCGCACCGAGGTGATGCATACAATTCATACCATAGAGTAACCGCCTTTGGCCTCTTTTGGGTGGACGCGTGAGATAAGTTGAGTCACGCCTGTCCGACCAAGTTCCTCCTCCCACTTGCCTGTTTTTCAGATTCGGGCTAAACTGTATTGAGTGGAGGCAAATACCGTTAATTTGGAAACCGCGATGCCCGGTACGCTCAGCCCGGAGGATGTTGCGAGGTTGGATGCGTTTCATGCGATGATTCATGAACAGACGCAGGTTTTTGCCGGCTATCCGGTCACGGCTAATTTTAATTATCACGATCTCTTTCGGTTTCTGGATTATCCACTGAACAACATCGGCGATCCGTTTGATCCCTGTACGTATCATCTCCATTCGCGCGAGTTTGAGCGTGAGGTGCTTGATTGGTTTGCGGAATTGCAGGCTGCGCCGAAGGGCGATTGGTGGGGCTATGTCACCAACGGCGGCACGGAGGGGAATCTTTATGGGCTCTATCTCGCGCGCGAGTTGTACCCGAACGGGATGGTGTATTTTTCGCAGGATACCCATTACAGCGTGAGCAAAAATTTGCGATTGCTGCGGATGCCGCACATCATGATCAAATCACAGCCCAGCGGCGCGATGGATTTGGAGGACCTCGAGGAATCCCTTCGCATTCACCGCGATGTGCCGCCCATTATTTTTGCCAATATCGGCACCACCATGCGCGAAGGTGTGGATGATATTCCGGCGATACAGGGGATGATTAAAAATTTAGCCATCCCCGAATCGTACATCCACGCCGATGCCGCGTTGTGCGGGATGACGCTGCCGTTCATTGATGGGGCACCGGAGTTCAACTTTTCCAGCGGGATCCACAGCATGTCCATCAGCGGCCACAAACTCATCGGTTCGCCGTTGCCGTGTGGCGTGGTACTGGCACTAAAGCTACACGTGGATCGCATCGCCCGCAGCATCGAATACGTCGGCACGTTAGATACCACCATCACCGGCTCGCGCAACGCCATCACGCCACTGATGCTGTGGTACGCCATTCGGCAGCGCGACAAAGAAGGCTTCCGCGCCGTGGTGGCCGAATGCCTTGCGGGCGCGGAATACGCCGTGGAACAGCTCAACGCCATTGGCGTAAAGGCGTGGCGCAACCCGCACGCCATCACCGTGGTGCTCCCCAAGCCCTCCGGCTTGGTGCTCGATAAATGGCAGCTCGCCGTGCAGGGAGAGATCGCACACATTATGGTGATGCCCCACGTGGATCGCGACCGGATAGACCGTCTCGTGTCCGATATTACCGCTAACCCAGTTTAGTGATTTTAAATATGAAACTGATTTCCATCGTCACCGAAAGTCGCGCCGGCGTTACCGCCGAGATTGCCGCCCTGCTGGGCGAGAACCAGATCAACATCGAATCGCTCGATGCCGAAGAGGCCAACGGCACGGATGTGGTGACGCTCTCTGTGGATCATTACAACCGTGCGCTACAAGTGCTGCGCGATGCCGGTTGGAACGCCGTGAGCGAGGACGCAATGCTCGTGCGCGTGCGCGATCAGCCCGGCGCGCTCGCCCGCGTGGCCAAGCGTTTTCTCGATGCGGGCGTCACCGTCCACAGCATCCGCATCGTGCAACGTAACGAAGATTGGGGGGTTATCGCCGTCAGTGCCGATCCGATCGAAAAGGCGCGAGCATTGGTGACGGATAATTTGTTGGCGGAATGAGTTCCAAGTTTTAGTCCCAATGCCGGTTACCCAATACCCAATAATCATTTTGAGGGATTAGGCATTTGGACTTCTTAGGAATTTGGTCATTGGAACTGGGTTGCTCCCGCAAGATTGACTTTTGCCGTGTGATTGGTTTCAGTGGCGGGGACATGTTTTTACGCGTATCTGGAATGATCGGCGTGGCGTTACTCATCGCCTGCGCCACGGGTGGTAACGATAAAAAGCTGCCGACCGGTAATGCGGGCAAACCTGCTGAGCCGGCGAAGGTGGATTTCGTAAAGCAGATCAAGCCAATCCTGGAATTCAATTGCGTGGGCTGCCACCGCGAGGGAGAAGCGGAAGAGCACGGCGGCGGCTATCAACTCGACGTCAAAGAGAAGGCCATCAAAGGGCGGCGTATTCGGCCTGGCGATCACGAGCGTAGTATGGTTTGGGAATCCATGACCCTGCCTTTAGATGACGAGGAAGTGATGCCGCCCAAAGAAAAAGAACAGCGGCCTTCGAAAGAGGAGATTGAGCTGATTGCATTATGGATCGACCAAGGCGCAACTTGGCCGGATGGTTTGCAGCTTGAGCCCAAGAAAAAAATCATCAAAGGCGAGGACGAAAACAAAATCATCGATGCCATCCGCACCAAAATCATAGCCAATCATAAACCGGTCGCTGAGAAGGAGATGAAGTTGTTCGTGGACAAAGTGCCGAACACCTTATCAGATTTCACGATGGTTCCCATCAAGGGCGGCACCTTCCTAATGGGTAGCCCCGCAGATGAAACCGGGCGTGATGAAAATGAAGGTCCGCAGCGGCGTGTGACCGTGTCGGCTTTCTGGATTGGCAAACATGAGGTTACTTGGGATGAGTATCACAAGTTCATGTATTACGAGAAAAACGTGAATCTAAAAAAAGGCACGAGGGAGTATTATCTCGATTCAGTCGCTACTCCCACTAAGCCGTATGTGAACATGGATTTCGGGATGGGGACGGGGCAGCACCCGGCAATCTCCATGACACAACATGCGGCCAATAAATACTGCCAATGGCTCAGTGCCAAGACGGGTCATTTTTATCGACTACCAACCGAGGCGGAATGGGAATACGCCTGTCGTGCGGGTACCACCACGGCGTTCTCATGGGGCAACGAGGCAGACCGTGCCACCTTGAACGCCAAAACGTGGAATAGCGGCAATACGCTGGATCCGGTGACCTTTGATGTGGGCTACCGCAAGGTAGGCCTCAAACCCCCCAACCCTTGGGGCTTGTTTGATATGCACGGCAATGTGTTCGAATGGGTACTGGATGGTGGCGCGCCGTACAAAGCCTCCAAGAGTATCCTTGTCGATCCCTGGGTGAAGGGGAGTAAACCGTATCCGCATGTGGCGAGAGGCGGGTCGTTTCACCCCAATTTCTCCAAAAGCACTATGCGTAGTTCGGCTCGGATATTTTCAGGTCCCCACTGGAAACAACAGGATCCGCAGCTGCCCAAGAGTATTTGGTACCTAACCGATGCCACCTTCATGGGGATGCGGGTTGTTCGCCCGCTCGAAGTGCCTACTCAGGAGGAAATGAAGGCCTACTGGAACAACGGTGTTGAATATGATGTGCCGCTAAACTAGCGGCCACATTTATTCAAGTGAGGCTGGACAGTCGTCAACAAAACGGTAGAATTTTCCGCAGACAAAAACTCCAACAGATAATCCTTTTATTGCCATGAAAAAAAAATCTAAAACCAACGTCAACCGGCGTCATTTCCTTAAATCCTCCGGCAAGGTGGCCGCCGCAAGTGCGGTGCTGAGCCAGTTACCCATCGAACGCGTGGCGCACGCTGCCGTCAGCGACACGATAAGCGTAGCACTCGTGGGCTGTGGGGGGCGCGGCAGTGGTGCCGTGAGCCAAATCAGGAACACCAAAGGGAACACCAAACTCGTCGCCGTGGCCGATGTAAATGCGGGGAAAGCCAAAGATCGTGTTGCCGGTTATAGGAAGCAGTTTAATGATTGGGTAGACGTTCCCGAGGACAGGATCTTTGGCGGGCTCGATGGCTACAAGTCGGCGATCGATTCGGGTGCAGATCTGGTCGTCATCGCAACGCCGCCGGCCTTTAAGCCGCAGCAGTTTGAGTACGCGGTGAAAGCAGGTAAACACATCTTTTGTGAGAAACCGGTTGCTTCCGACGCTCCGGGAGTCCGGCGTGTGCTGGCAGCCACTCAGGAGGCAAAGAAAAAGAATCTCATGGTCGGGATTGGGCTGCAACGGCGCCACGAGGAGCGGTATATTAACAACATCAAACGCCTTCACGACGGTGCGATTGGTGAGATCAACCTAATGCGAGTCTATTGGAACGGTCGCGGAATTTGGTACCGTGACCGCACGCCCGAGCAAACCGAAATGACCTTTCAGTGCAACAACTGGTATCATTTCATCTGGGCCAGCGGCGATCAGATTTGCGAGCAGCACATTCACAATCTCGACGTGGGTAACTGGGTCATGCAGGGCTATCCGGTTATGGCAAACGGAATGGGCGGCGGCGAGATGCGCCAAGTGGGGAAAACATACGGCGACCGCACGAAGACGCAGATTTTCGATCATACCTTCGTTGAGTACACCTATGCCAACGGTCACAAGATGTACAGTCAGGGTCGCCATCTCGGCGGCAACGCAACCTTCGGTCAAGTCGCCGAGTACGCCCACGGCAGCAAGGGTACATGCAAACTGGCTTCTTCCATCAACCCGTTCGATGGCGACCCAATCCCAATCCAAGGCAAAGGCGGCGGTCACCAGCAGGAGCAAACTGACCTTATTGAATCTCTAGCGAATGGGGAAATCTACAACGAAGGGGAGTACGGCGCTAAGGCAACCTTCACGGCCATCCTTGGTCGCGAGGCTTGTTATTCGGGCCGCCAGCTCAAGTGGGACGATCTGTTGAACAAGGGACATGACTACTGCCCCGGTATCGACAAATGGACTGTGGACTCCGATCCGCCGGCGATGAAGGGTGAAGATGGCAAGTACCCTGTTCCTCAGCCCGGGATTTGGAATCCATTCGCCTAAAGCCATCAACTTCACGCGTTGAACGCCGCCCTTCACGGGGCGGCGTTTTTTTGGTCAGCCCATTTATCGAGTTGCCTAATCCATTCGACACCCGCATTCTTCGGTCGTGCGGGAGTTAATTTGTTTGCTCGGATTTTTGCCGTTCGGAGGCTGGTGTAGTTTGCCGGATGATGCCACGTGGCAACGCTTCGAGTTTGTGGATCCTGAGATGGGGGTGGACTTTCATCTTAGGTTTTACGCCAAAGATCGCCCCACCGCCGAACGAATCGCGCGCAAAACCTACGCCCGTGTGGAAGCGCTCAATGCCATTTTTTCTGACTATGATCCCGCTAGCGAACTAAACCGCCTTTGCCAAAAAACCCACGGTCAACCCGTCAAAGTCAGCCCCGAACTATTCGGCATCCTCCAACACGCCCAAACCCTCGCCCGCGAAACCGATGGCGCATTCGACATCACCGCCGGCCCAATGATCCGCCTTTGGCGTACCGCCCGCCGCCAACAAAAACTCCCCAACCCAAAAGCCCTCGCCGCCGTGAAAAGCCGCGTTGGCTATAAACAAATAAAACTCAATCCCCGAACTCGCACCGTCACCTTACTCGTCGCTAATATGCAACTTGACCTCGGTGGCATCGCGAAAGGCTACGCTGTCGACGAAGCGATGAAAATGCTCAAAGCCAATTGCATTCGCCGCGCCTTTGTCGCCGCCAGTGGAGATATGCTCACCAGCGCACCGCCCATCGGGCGCAAAGGCTGGCGCGTCGACATCCGTAACGTCGATCAATTCGGGAATATCTACCCCCGGACGGTTTTTCTGAAAAACCAAGCCCTCTCCACCAGCGGCGACACCGAGCAATACATCGAAATCAACGGCCGCCGCTATTCCCACATCGTCGACCCCCGCACCGGCTACGGCCTCAATCATCGAATGCAAGTGACTGTAATCTCCAACACCTCCACCACCGCCGACAGTCACGCCACGGCCATCAGCGTCATGGGCCTCAAAGCAGGCTTAAACTTCGCCAACCCCAAAAAACTTCAGGCAATTTTCCTGGATTTGAAAAACGAAAAACCACGCATTACCGAATCAACTCATTGGCGATGGTAGAGACGCGCTATGCGTGAACCTGCCAAGTGTCAATCTCTTCCACCGACGCTGTGCCGGTGGTGCCCAGTTTGTGAATGACGATCGAGGCGGCGCGATTGGCCAACTCCAGCGCTTCGGGCAATTCCGCATTGGAAGCGAGTGCGGCGGCGAGGTTGGCCGTCACAGCGTCGCCTGCGCCGACGATGTCAATTTCGCCACGTAGCGTTAGGGCAGGGGAATGAATGACCTCGCCATCCGGTGCCACGCCAAAAATTCCTTTTTCGGCCACGCTCACGAAGACTGGCTGACCGGTTTTTTGGGCCAACTCGGCAGCGGCGGTTTGGGGTTCACCTTCAGTGAACCGCGCTAATTCGGTGGCGTTGATTTTGTAAATAATGTGCGGCCAATTTTTTAGCCCCCGACGGCTGTCGCCGATGACGAGTGTTTGTGTTTTGATTTCATCAAGGACCGTCAAAAAGCTTTGCGTCACCACGCCGGTTTCCGGCTCATCCACTTGATCGAGCACGATCATCGCATCCACTCTTTCCGCGAGCGCGCGAGCGGCGTTGGCGAGTTTTTGCTGCAACGCGTCAGGCGTGGGATGCCAATTTTTGCTGTCGAGGCGATTGAGTTCGCGCGGCGGTCGGCCGGGCTCCATCATCAGCGGTTTGCAATAGGTGAAAGTGCGCTGCGCTTTGCTTTCAAAAAAATAATTCAGATTCACGCCGGGCAATGGCTCAAGCGCGCGCTGGAGTTCGAAGCCTTCGCCATCGCATCCGCAAAAGCCTACCGGCCAAAGCTCACCCACCCCGAGGGCGGAGAGATTGGCCAACACCGTTCCGGCCGCGCCGGGTTGGGCGCGTACATGGGTAACGTTGTGCACGGGGAGACCGGTTTCGATGGAGGTTTCGTTTATTGAAGAATCGATTTCCAGATAACGGTCGCAACTGTAATCGCCCACCACCGCGATGCGCAGCGATGGGAATTGGTTGGTGATTTTTTGGAAGCGCTCGGCGGTCACGATTCCAGTTCGCGCAGAAGGTGGTGGGTGAAATTGACGTTATCGCATTGCGCATAGTGCATCGCGCCGCCCATTCGGGCGTAGCTTTTGCAGAAGCGGAGGTAATAGGCGGGGTTGTCTTTGGGCGGCTCGCCGGTGGTCCAATCCCAGTCTCCGCCGTCTTGGATATCTACGACATAAAGCGAATGGTCCTTCACAATGGGACGATCTTCCTGCAGGCGCAGGTTATTGACGCAGGAAATGCTCTTTTCAAAAACCTGTGGCCCCATAATAGCGCTGCCCACCGAAAGCACCACGCCGCTGTCGAGCTCTTCGACTGAGCCGCCGAAGGTTGCGAAGTCTAATCCTGCCGCGCGGCCGAGTGCGGCACCGTTGAACATTGGGTGATTGGAAATGATGTCGTAGCCAATTCCCGGATGCACCGTGAGCGGCACGCCGTGCTTGAACGCATTGCCGAGCACGGAGGATGATTTCCACTTGTGGGGAATTGTGTGGCCGCCTTCGGCGAGGTTGTGCTGGCGCATCGCGTGCAACAGCTCGGTGTGGGCTGGGCTGAATTGGTTTTCCAATTCGGCCAAGGTGGGGAGTGTTACGCCATCCTCGGCGATCATGCGGCCGACGCTTTGGCCAAAGCCTTCGTTCTTGAGCGCGCCCGCAAGGACGGCGAGGTGAATGCAGCGGCCAGTTTCTTCCCACGCACCAAAGGTGCCGGTGGCGACGTTAGCGCGTACGCTTTCGGTGGATTGGCCGTGATGCGCCCATTCCCAATCGTGAATGACGCCTGCGCCGTTGGTGGCGAGATGGGTGATCCAACCGTCCGACATCAGTTTTTCCATCAGCAGATGCGCACCGTTTTTTATCAAGTGCGCACCGTAAATATACATCACGCTCGCGCCTTTTTCCCGGGCGCTGCGGATGTCATTTGCGCATCGCACAATATGTCCGCGATTGGCGGGTGATAGCTCGGCGGGTGGGTTCGTTGGATCGATGAGGATTTCTTCGATGCCAGCCATACTGTCGCGCTCGGCAAGGGGGTAGACTTTGAGTTGTGAAAGATCGATGGGTTTCATTCGCCTAAAATTGTTTGAAGTAGAGTTCCGGGATTTCGATAGTCGGCAATAATTGCATCGGCGCCGGATTCGATGAGGACGGTACGTTTGTGTTCGTCCACTCGGCCGGAACCGTTTTCATGTTCGTCACTGCACACGGCGATGGCGAGTCCGCCCAGATTACGGGTGGCTTCAATTTCCGCTGCACCGTCACCGAACATGACGAAGTTGTCGCCAGTGAATGATTCTTCTGCCATCAATTTTTCGAGCACCTTTTGTTTGGTGAAATGATCTGCATCGGTGTGGCCATAGACGTGGCCCTTGCAAAACGGGGTGAGGCCGAGCATTTCAGCTTCGGTGTTGATTTGGTCGTGCGGATTGCCGCTGAGAATGATGATGGCCAATCCGCGTGCGGCAAGTAGCTCCAACAGGGCGCGTCCGCCGTGGATGATGTAATCGTCACGTGTTGCCGTACCGTCACGCAGTTTTGCGTAGCGTGCGTGGGCATTGGCATGGAGCGGTTCCAAAAAAGATTCAAGCAGTTCATCGGCCTGAGCTTGACCTCCGCGTTGTTGGATTTGCGCGGCCATTTCGGTGGTGAACAACGGGGTGGGGCGGCCGTTGAAGCGGATCATCTCATGAAATAAATGCGTGCGAATATCATCAATCGTTTCGCCTTCGCGCAACGGGAAACGCGGGGTCAGCACGGTTTGCGCCACCTCGGTCCAGCCGTGGCGGAGCCAGGAGAGCGTGCCATCGAAATCGAACACCACGTGCGTAGCGCGAGGGCGGGGTGTGAAGCTGGGGAGCAGTTCGAGGGGGGATGGGTCCGTAGTGGTCGGCACGCGGACAGTGAAATCGGATTTTAGCAAAAAAGCAATCTTGTGAGAAACAGACTTGATTCGAGGGCGCGGCTGTTCCCCAATAGGCGGCCTATGAATCGACGCCAATTTATTGCCACCAGTGTTAGCGCGGCCGCCTCGCCCGCCTTTGCCAAAACGCCCAAGCCGTTGCGTTTGGGGCTGGATAATTTCGCCGTGCGCGCGATGGGTTGGAAGGCGGATGAACTGATCGATTACGCAGCCACGCTGAAATGCGATTCGCTTTTCATCACCGACTTGTTTGCGTTCGAGAGCTTTACACCGCGATATTTGCGGGAAGTAAAACGTCACGCGGATGAGAAAGGCATCCGGCTCTACGTCGGCTCGTGGAGTTTGTGCCCCACTTCCGTGACGTTCAAAAAAGATTGGGGCACGGCGACGGAACACTTGGCGCTGGGTGTGCGTGTTTGCAAAGCGTTGGGATCGCCGGTGTTCCGTGTGGTTTTGGGTTCGCGCAAGGATCGTCTCACCGAGGGCGGCATCGAGGCGCGCATTGATGACATGGTCAAATTTCTCAAAGCCAACCGGTCGCGCGCCACGGACGCGGGCATCAAAATCGCGGTGGAAAATCACGCGGGCGATATGCACTCGTTGGAACTGGTGCGATTGGTCGAGGCCGCGGGGAAGGATTGGGTGGGCGTGAATCTTGATTCCGGCAACGCGGTGTGGACGCTGGAGGATCCAATGGAGAATTTGAACAATCTTGCGCCATACACATTAACCAGCAGCTTGCGCGACACAATGGCGTGGCCGAGTGTGAACGGGTTCACGGCTGCGTGGCGTGCGATGGGCGAGGGTTTGGTGGATTGGAAAAAATATTTTTCGCATTTTGGTAAAGTGTGTCCGGACGCGCCGGTTTGTATCGAGACGATTTCCGGTTTCAATCACGAGCTGAAAGTGAAGACGGATGATTTTTGGAAGGCGTGGCCAAAAGGCAAGCCGAAGGGGTACGCGCAATTTGAGGCATTTGCAAAACGTGGCAAAGCGTTGGCGGCTTTCAAACCGGCGGCGGGCATGGATCGCAAAAAAGCGCAGCAGGTTTTTCAAAAAGGCGACATCGAACGCAGCATTCGGTTTTGCCGAAAGCTGGGGTTGGGTCGGATCTAAATGAGCGTGACGGTCAAAGTTTGCGGCATCACCAGCGAGGCCGACGCCCTTGCAGCAGCGGACGCGGGCGCGGATGCGATTGGGTTGATGTTTTATGAGGACAGTCCGCGCTATGTTTCCATTGAACAAGCGAAGGCGATTTCCGCTGCGTTGCCGCCGCATATTGTGCGCGTGGGGGTTTTTGTGAATGCAGCGGAGGCCGTGGTGTCACGCGCTATCGCGGAGTGCACGCTGAGTATTGCGCAGTTTCACGGGGACGAAACGCCGGAGGATTGCGGGCGGTTTGCGATTATGACGTTGAAGGCGTTTCGGATGAAGGGGCCGGAGACGTTGGAGGAAATGGAGCGTTATCCGACGGATGGTTTCTTGCTCGATGCGTTTGTGAAAGATGAACTCGGCGGTACCGGGGCGCAGTTTAATTGGAATCTTGCGGTTCGTGCCCGGGAATTTGGCCGCCCCATTTTTTTGGCGGGGGGATTGACAGCGGAAAACGTCGGGCAAGCGGTGCAACAAGTGCAACCGTTTGCGGTGGATGTGTCGAGTGGTGTGGAACTTGAGCCGGGAAAAAAGTGTGCGGACAAAATGCGCGCGTTTGTGTCCGCAGCAAAGGGTGCTTTGAATTAGTCGCAGTTGGGGTTCTGGAAAACCACCAGCGCGCGGAAGCATGCGCTGGAGCCTTTGCCTTCCTGCACCACCGAAGCGCTGATGGCGTGCATTTTATTTTCGCGCGCGTAACGATTCGCCGCCGTGGCGAGATCTTCAATGGAGTAAGCCACGAATCCGGCGCATTCGGTTTGGTGCGCGCCGCTGGTGAGTGCGGCCATGAGACCTGGGGCGGTTTCATCGACGGAGGTCAGCACGGGTTCTTCGGCGGGTGGTGGGGGCGGAATTTCTTCGTCGGATCGGGTTGCGATTTTGGTGGGGCGATCTTTGGGTTTGGAAAGTTTGGAGGGATTGGAAGGCAGGGGTTTCGGCGCTGTTTCGCCAAAGGCACCACTCCGCGCGGCGACCTTTTCCTGAAAACTCATCTTCGATTTTTCCTTGGGCGCTTGCTTGATTTTTACTTGTAGTTCGCTGTCACCAGCTTTCACCACATCTGCGCGGGTGATTTTAACCGGATCGGTTACCCTTTCGTCGTTGACGGTGGTGCCGCGACTGCTGCCGAGATCAACAATCCACGCCTCATTTTTGGCGTTGCTCATATTGTACTCGAGTTTGATGAGAAAATGTTTACGCGACACACTTTTGTCCGGTGAAAGATCCACATCCACCTCGGCCGCCGGCGTGCTACGGCCCACGGTGAGTTCGGGCTTGGAATTTTCAAGCGTCCGAACCTCCCCATCATAAGTTATTTCGATTTCAAATGACATGGCAACAATCGGTGGCATCCATTTCAGCCGCGGACGTAAGTCCTTTTGTTTGCGCTCCAGTTATGTTAACTTGGAAAGAGCGTTGGCCCGCGCGGTGGTATTATTAAAACACAGGGCCAGAATGAGTCAAGGTCATGGCTGAACCGGATCCATATGCGACAATGCAGGGCGATGCGCCCCCCGGCGCGCCTGGCCCTAAAAAGGCTACCGTGCGGATTGGCATGCCTCCCAAGCCGGATTCCAAGCAGACAATCAAAATTAGTATGCCCGGCCGCGGCGGAGGCGCCGCACCACCCGGAGGAGCACCACCAACAGCCCGTGCCCCAGCGCCGGTTGCAGCCCCAGCACCGGTTGCAGCTCCAGCACCGGTTGCAGCTCCAGCACCGATTGCAGCCCCAGCACCGATTGCAGCCCCAGCGCCGGTTGCAGCCCCAGCGCCGGTTGCAGCCCCAGCACCGATTGCAGCCCCAGCGCCGGTTGCAGCCCCAGCGCCGGTTGCAGCCCCAGCGCCGGTTGCAGCTCCCCCTGCCGTTGCACCGGGAGCAGATCCGTATGCAACCATGCAAGCGGGCCCTGCACCTGCACCTGCGCCTGCACCTGCACCTGCGCCTGCACCTGCGCCTGCGCCTGCGCCTGCACCTGCGCCTGCGCCTGCGCCTGCGCCTGCACCTGCACCTGCACCTGCAGTGGGCGGAGATCCTTATGCTACGGTTGCGCCAGAAAGTGTCCCGGTGGCGGGGCCTGTGCCGGCGGGTGAAATGGCTGGAACTGTTCCGGGTGCTCAGCCGGGGGGGGGGGCACAAGGAGGGATGGTTTCTGGCGCACCCATTGCTCCCGCTGGCGGCGAGGTGGATAAGGTGAGCATTATTTTGGCGGTGGTTAGTTTTTTAGTTATTGTGGGCATGGTGGTGGTGCTGGCGATGATGAAGGTGGAGTAGTGCGGTCTACGCCGCTGATGGGGCTGATGGGGGATGAGTAGGAATTGAATAGGTGGTTTTTGGGGGGAGTCAAAAAATTGTGTCTTTTTTAGTTTCAAAAGATGGTCAGCAATTGGGTCCGTGGACGGCGGAACAGATGAATGCGCAATTGGCTGGCGGTATGCTTGAGCCTTCGGATCTCGGCTGGGCGGAGGGGTTTGCGGAATGGATTCCACTGAATCAAATCGACGGGCTCGTAATGCCGGGCACTCAAGTAGCGCCCGCCACGGCTACGGTTTCGATGGCGGCTGCGCCCGATGCGGTGCCGGGCTTGGCTATTACAGGTGAGGAGGCGACGCCGAAGCCGCGAGGGCGGCGGATGTGGGTGGTGGCTGTGGTGCTGCTGGCGGTGGGCGGGTTGGGGGCGTATCAATTTGTTTTCGGACAGGGTGATCTTGCGAGTTTGTGCAGCGTGTTGGTGGAAATTGTGGTGCCGGAAAAAGTTGCGGTTGCGCCGCCTAAAGTGGTGCCGCCGCATGTTCAAAAATATCAAAATGCCGCCCAAGCCGCTGCCAGTGGTGTCGCGCCTATCGATGAGGTGAATGAGCAGTTGGATTTGCGCGGTGAATTTCATTTTACGCGGAATGTGAGTGGGCTCACCATTGAAGCGGGCGATTGGATGAATCAGTTTTCCAGAGACACCACCACCACACCGGCGGCCAAAGGGATCGTGTCGCTCGCGCGGGATGCGTTGCAAAAGGGCGGGGTGAGTAAACTCGACGCGCTTGGAATGAGCAGTGTGTTTGTCAAAGCCGGGCAGTTTCGCCACGTGGCAATGGTGCATCATCCAAAGGGTTCCACTAATCGCCTGTGGAGTGTCCTCAATAACCAGGGCGCGGCGCTCGATGGACTGTGCCTGATGTCGGCGGATACCGTGCTGGCCGTCCACGGGCGCGTGAATGTTTCTGAAATGAGCCAGTGGTTCAGCGAGCTGGGAGTGGCTGAGCCGTTGACCGATGCTTGGCAGTCATTGAAAATAGAAGTGCCGATGGATGTGCTGCTGAAATCGTGGACGGGCGAGGCGGGTTTATTTCTATCGGTTAATAACACCAAGTTTCGCGCCAGCGACGGGAAAACTGAATTAGGGAAGCCGGGGCTGTTGTTGGTATTGGGTGTGAAAGATGGTGCCTTGGGAAAAGTGCTCGGAGAACAACTCAAGGATTTGCAGGAACCGGCTCGCACGGCGAAAATAAAAAATGTGGATGTGCCGCTGCGGGTTTATGAAAAGCTGGAGCTGCCGGAGGAAATTGAAAAGCTGGACCTGGTGCCGTCGATTTGTCAGTCAGGAAATTATTTGGTGCTGGCGTTGTCATTTAGCGAGACGGCTGCTTCGAGTGCTTTGGTTCGAAACGCCACAGGGAAGATGGGCGGCACGACTCATTGGGCGGGATTGCTGGGACAAAATCCAACTCGCCTAACGGTGCCCCTATCGAATTTCGTTTTTTATCTTTCACCCACATATCGCACGGAATTGGCCAAGTGGCAGAAACTCGCGTTGTGGCAGGATGTGCCGCCCTCCCTACAATCGGCGTTGGCGGCGCTGGCGGGGAGCCAAGGATCTGGCGGGTTACTGGCTACTGTGGATGTGCGTGGAAATGGCGTGCTTTTCAAAGGGAATGTAAACGGGCAAACCGCTTCGCAATCGTTTGCCCGCGTAAAAACTGTCACGCGGATTTTTGTGGCAGAATTGGTTCCGCAGTTAGCCAAGCTCGCACACGGGCAGTGGTCAAAATTGGATATGCCCACAAAGCCTAAGCCGACGCCTGCGCCCGAACCCCCAGAATCTTCCGGCGAGTGATGGAGATTCGGATCAATCGTGATGGAGCAGAGTTTGGGCCATATTCGCTTGAACAGGTGAATCAGTTGATGACGGAAGGCTCGCTCTTGCCTACCGATTTAGCGTGGTACGATCCGATGGAAACGTGGGCGGAACTTTCGCAAGTCGCCGCCAACCTCAATCAAGCGGCTACCCCCGCACCTCAACTGACTGAGACTGCAGCGGGCGAGTATCGTGGCGGCGGGCGTTACCGCATTCTCAAGCAACTCGGCCGAGGCGGGATGGGTGTAGTGTATTTGGCTTTGGACGAACAACTCAATGAGGAGGTCGCCCTCAAGAGTTTTCCGCCGGAAATGGCGGTGGACGAAAGCGCGCTGGATGATATGAAGCGCGAGGTGCAAAAGAGCCGCAAGCTCAGCCATCCGAACATCATCCGGATGCACGACTTTGTGAATCCGCCCGGCGAGGATCCATTTGTGACGATGGAGTTTGTGGAAGGGCAGGAGCTTGCCGAGATGCGGCGCGACCAAGCCAACGGCGTCTTCGCGTGGGAAGATATCAAGCAATACATCATCCAACTTTGCGATGCCCTGACCACTGCCCATAACGAAAACACCGTCCACCGCGATCTCAAGCCCACGCAAATGATGATCAACAATGAAGGTCGCCTCAAGCTTTGCGACTTTGGCATCGCGGCGTCTATGGCGGATTCGATTAGCTTTTCATCAATGAAACACGCCGTGAGTGGCACGCTGCTTTTTATGAGCCCGCAGCAAATGAACGGCGAAGTGCCGCGGGCTACCGATGACATTTATGCGCTCGGTGCCACGCTTTACGATTTGATGACGGGCAAGCCGCCGTTTTATACCGGCAACGTCAATGCGCAAGTGATGAATCGCCCTCCCATTTCGATGATGGAACGGCTGGCGGAATTCGGCATCGAAAATGACATCCCTGATTACGTTGACCAACTCGTGCTCGCTTGCCTTAGCAAAGAGTCCGCCCATCGCCCGGCCAGCGCGGAGGAAATAAAAAACTGGATTCTCAGCGAAGGTGGCGCGGCCACGCTCAAGACGATTCGCTTGGCGTTCCAGCCTCCGGGGTTTTCTAAGGAATTGGTCTTCGATTTAAACCGCAAAAAATTCCAGGGCGTCTGCTCCGTGCTAAGTGTGTTGGTGTTGGGCGTGCTGGGCTGGATGGTTTTCAAGCCGCCACCGGTTTATGATTTGCCGCAACTACGTCAAAAGCTTCAGAACGGGCAGATCGTTTACCTCAGCCTCGACAGCGCGCCGAACACTCAGCTTGCTGCGATACGCGGGCAGTTGCAGTTTGAGGAACGCCAAAGTGATCGCGGGTTGAATCTTACCTCCACCAATTACGTGGACATCCTCAACTATCGCGGAAAAAATTTGGAATCTATTCAAGGTGCAAACTTCACCTTGAGCGCGCATTTTATGCCGTACTCCGTGCCGGGCGAAAAAACAAAACACGAACAACAATACGCCATCCTGATGAAACCCGGCCATCACCTTGGGTTGAGCTATGGTTATGACCGGCGCTTCGTGATGAGCCATCAATACGTTGCCAGCGGCAAAACCAATCTTGTAGCAGCGATCTCATCGGGCAAATTTGACGAAAACGAATGGCATCACGTAGTTGGCACCGTGAATCGTTCCGAGGGCACGGTGAAGTTATTTGTGGATGGACAGGAATCGGGAAGCGCAAAATTCCCCGCCAACTCACGCGGTTATGTTTCCAGCAAACCATGGCGCATCGGCGTGGCCAGTCCCTTGGGGAAAACCCATCAATGGCATGCGGACGGTGCGGTTGATCAGGTGCGGATTTACAATCGTTCGCTTGAGGGAGATGAGGTCAAGGAGCTTTATGTGGTGGAACAGCCCGCACCTTTCGAAAAGGAAATGCTTGTTTACTATCCTTTCAACGCGGGTGATATTAAAAATGTAAAAGAGAGCCTGCCCTCTAAAGGGTCGGCCGGAGGCTTTAGTCTTGCGGAGCCCACAAATAATCCTCTACTTAAACCTGAACCCACCGAAGATCGTTTTGGCGAACCCAACGCCGCGTATTTATTTGATGGTATGACCAACAGCCTCGCCTCCGGCCGCGGTGGCAGCCGGAGTTATCTCCTCGCCAGCCCGAACGAATCGCGTGCCTTAAGCGTGTGGTTCAAGCCGGAAGAAATCACAAACAGCCGCCAATCCGTCGCTGCCATCGGCTCCGCCGATGCCAATGCCGGCTGGGAAATTTTGGTCGATTCGGAGGAAGGTCTCGTGGGTAATTGGGGGGGAGGGACGAATTATCTCAGCGGCGGCAGCATTCGCGCCGGCCAATGGCATCATGCAGTCTTCAGCTACGATGATACGATGAAACTCATCTCACTTTATCTCGATGGTGATTTGCTGGGCACGTTCACCAATCAACTCGCCACCACGAGCGCCACTCTCCGTCTCGGCGGCCCGCCCCTCACGCCCAAATCTAAAAAACCAAAGAACCGCAACAAGAAAAATGAAGGCGAACCGGGAGTGAAGAAAGTTGAATACAGCTATTTTCACGGCTCCATCGATGACGTCCGGTTTTATTTGCGCGATTTGCCGCCCGAAGATGTCAGCGCTTTATACGATGGCGAAAAACCCGTCAGTTGGTTTTGGCTTTACGCGCTCGGCACTGTGGTGCTGCTCGCGGGCGTGGGTGCATTTCTCTTTTGGAAAGGTGTCCGCATCCCCGCCAAACTGATGGACCCCCTCCTGCAACGACTCCCCGACAAACTCTCCGCCCCATTAGTCAACCTCCGCGCAGCGGCCTGATTTCTGCACGGGCCACCTTCGCACATCCCTCCCGAATTGATTCGCGCTTCATTTCGTGTTAACCAAACCCAATGGTTGACACCGAAACAGTTCCTGACACCGCCGGCCGCTTTGGCTCGTACGGTGGACGCTATGTCCCTGAGACCCTCGTGCATCCACTGCGCGAATTAGAGGAGGAATATTTCCGCGCCCAACAAGACCCCGATTTCCAACACGAACTGGATTATTATTTGCGTGAATTTTGCGGACGCCCCACGCCCCTCTATCACGCCCAACGCCTCACCGAAGAATTGGGCGGCGCAAAAATTTATCTCAAACGCGAAGACCTCCTTCATACCGGTGCCCACAAAATCAACAACGCCATGGGCCAAATCCTGCTCGCCAAACGCATGGGCAAAACCCGCATCATCGCCGAAACCGGTGCGGGCCAACACGGCGTAGCCACCGCCACTGTGGCAGCGATGTTTGGCCTCGAATGCGTGGTTTATATGGGCGCGCACGATTGCGACCGGCAACATCTTAATGTCGTTCGCATGCAAATGCTCGGCACGGAAGTCGTCGCCGTGGAGGCCGGCCAACGCACGCTCAAGGAAGCCATCAACGAGGCGATGCGCGATTGGGTCACCAACGTTCGCCACACGCATTATATTTTGGGCACGGCTTACGGCGCACATCCGTATCCAGTGATGGTGCGGAATTTCCAACGCGTCATTGGCGACGAAGCGCGCCGCCAAATTTTGGAACAAGAGGAACGCCTTCCGGATTTGCTGGTCGCCTGCGTTGGTGGTGGTTCCAATGCGATCGGGTTGTTTTATCCCTTCATCGAAGACGAAGATGTCGCGATGGTCGGTGTGGAGGCCGGGGGCGAGGGCATTGAGCCGGAAAAACACGCCGCGCGTTTTCAAGGCGGCTCCGTTGGCGTATTGCAAGGCACGCGATCGTTTTTGCTGCAGGACGAAGACGGCCAAATCCAACTCACCCAAAGCGTTTCCGCTGGACTTGACTACGCTGCAGTTGGCCCTGAGCACGCTTGGCTGCGCGACCAATCCCGCGCCGAGTACACCTACGCCACCGACGAAAAAGCACTCGAAGCCTTTTTTAAACTCTCCAAATTCGAAGGCATCATCCCCGCGCTCGAATCATCCCACGCCATCGCGGAAGTGATCGCCCGTGCCCCGAAAATGGCATCCGACGAAATCATTATCTGCAACCTCTCCGGCCGCGGCGACAAGGATGTGGCGCAAGTAGCCGCGCGAGCAAACCTCTAACGTGGCTAAAGATTCCCAATCTCAATGGGACTTCGGCGAGTTATTTGCTGAAAAGGAAACACGCGATGTCTTCACGGTTTCCGAGTTGACCACGCGCGTAAAGCGCGCTTTGGAAAATCAAATCGGCCAAGTGTGGGTCGAGGGCGAAATCTCCAATCTCCGCGCGCAGGCTTCGGGGCATATGTATTTTTCCATCAAGGACGTCCGCACGCAGTTAACGTGCGTGCTCTTTCGCGGCACGCGCGTGGACCAGCGGGAGTTGATGGAGGATGGCCAAAAGGTGGTGCTGCAGGGCGACCTCACGGTGTACGAGCAGCGCGGCCAATATCAACTCATCGTGCGCGCGGTGGAAATGCAGGGTGTGGGCGCGTTACAGGCGAAGTTTGAAAAGCTCAAGGCCAAATTGCAGAGCGAGGGGCTCTTTGATGCGGAAAGCAAACAGGAACTCCCGAGCTTCCCGCAACGCATTGGCATTGTCAGCTCACTGAGCGCGGCCGCTTTGCGCGATGTGTTGCACGTGGTTCGCCGCCGCCAGCCTTCATTGCAAATTGTGCTCGCCGCGAGCCGCGTCCAAGGGAAGGGCGCAGAGAATGAAATTGCTGAAGCAATCGGCCAACTCAATCGTTGGGCGGAAACTGAACCGCTCGACCTCATTCTCATCACGCGCGGGGGCGGAAGCCTCGAAGATTTATGGGCATTCAACGAGGAATCCTTAGCGCGCGCGATTCACGCCTCCATCGTTCCGGTGGTCTCGGCGGTGGGTCACGAGATCGATTTCACCATCAGCGATTTTGTGGCTGACGCGCGCGCTGCCACACCCAGTGCCGCAGCTGAAATCATCACCACTGCCGCCGTGGCCTTGCAGGATTCATTGGCCACCACTGGCAATCGCCTTACGTGGCTCGTGCGTCGTCGCCGTGATTCTTTCAAGGAACACATCGCCGTCATCGCCCATCGTCTCGGTCGCTGTCATCCACGCCGTCGTTTGCAGGAACGCATGCAGCGCGTGGACGAACTTCACACCGATCTCCAACGCGCGGCGCAAAGTCGACGGCAAATTTGTTCCACCCATTGGCGCAGCTTGGCCGAGCGATTGTTGCGCGTACACCCCAAATGGGTTGTTCGGCATCGCCGCCAACAAGCGGCACAACTGGCGGCGCGTTTGCGCGAGCGAAAGGGGCATCATCTCGATCGCGCAGCCCAACGCCTTACGCGTTTGGTGGACCGCTTGCGACTGTTGGGGCCGGCCAATGTCCTTGCGCGTGGCTATTCCATCACGCTCGATGTCCACACCCAAAAGGTGATTCGTTCGGTAAAACAAGCCCCGGCCGGCACGTGCGTACGGACGCAATTGCGCGATGGCAGCATCGAAAGCACGGTGGGATAGCTCGCCCCGCTTCACACTCGACTTTTCAGCCTGCGCTCGCGTAAGCTTTGGCGATGCCAAGCAAGGGCAAAAAACAGGCGGAAGTTTCCTTTGAAGACGCCGTGGAGAAGTTGGAATCCATAGTGGAAGAAATGGAATCCGATGAGTTGCCACTGGATAAATTGCTGGTGCGATACGAGGAGGGTACGAAGCTGGTAAAAGCGTGCGAGGAGCAACTCCAATCCGCCGAGACACGAATCACGCAACTGGAAAAAACCTTGGAGGACGAATTAGTCGCGCGTCCCGTGACGCTGCGCAATGATGAGGATTAATTGATGAGTGGTTTTTTGGATATGATTAGTGAGCCGGCGCACGTCAAGAAATTGACGGAAGACCAGCTTGAACAACTTGCCACCGAATTGCGTGAGGAACTCATCACCAAGCTGGCAAAAACTGGCGGCCACCTCGGCCCCAACCTCGGTGTGGTGGAGCTGACCATCGCCATGCACAAAGTGTTCAGCACGCCGCACGATAAATTTGTGTGGGACGTCAGCCATCAAAGTTACGTCCACAAGCTGCTCACCGGCCGCCGCGAAGGTTTTGCCAAGATTCGCCAGACCGGCGGACTCAATGGGTTTGCGCTGCGATCGGAAAGCGAGCACGATAGCTTTGGCGCGGGCCATGCGGGCACCGCGCTTTCCGCCGCACTCGGAATGTGCGCGGCACGCGACCAAAAGAAAACTGATGAGGATGTCGTCTGCGTCTTCGGCGATGCCGCACTCACCAACGGTATTTCGTACGAGGCACTCAACAATATTGCCCAGACCACCGAGAAATTTATTGGCATCCTCAATGACAACGAGTGGAGCATCGATAAAAATGTCGGCGCGATTTCGAAGTACCTCAACAAAATCATCACCAACCCCGGTTACAATCGCCTGCACGATGATCTGTCGCGGTTGGTGAAGAAACTGCCGAAAGGAGATTTTGCGGTGCGGCTTGGTAATCGTGCCGAAGGCGCGCTCAAAGCGGAAGTTTCCGAAAGCTCGCTCAAACATCAACCGCCTGCGTCACAGGATGGACGCGGTGGCACGGCGAGCAGCGTTATTTTTGAAGAGCTGGGCATTCGCTACATCGGCCCGCTGGACGGCCATAATTTGCCGTTGATGATCAAATCACTCGAGTATGCCAAAAGCTGCGATCATCCCGTGGTGCTGCACGTGCTCACCAAAAAAGGCAAAGGCTACAACGCGGCACTCAAGCAACCGGAAAAATTTCATGGCCTCGGCCCGTATGACGCTAAGACCGGCCACACGCCTTCGGCCAAAAGCGGCTCGGCACCCAATTGGCAGGATGTATTTGGTCAACAAATGCTGAGAATTTGCGAGCGCGATAGTCGTGTCGTTGGCGTAGGGGCGGCAATGCCCAGTGGCACCGGCTTGAAATATTTGCGCGACGAAATGCCCGGGCGTTATTTCGACGTGGGCATCGCCGAGGAACACGCCGTCATTTTTGCCGCCGGAATGGCCACGATGGAATGTCATCCCGTGGTGGCGATTTATTCCACCTTCCTCCAACGCGCCTACGACTGCATCATCCACGATGTCGCGCTGCAGGATTTGCCCGTCACTTTTTGTATGGATCGGGCCGGGCTCTCCGCTAACGATGGTCCAACTCATCACGGGTTGTTTGATATTTCCTATCTCCGTTGCGTGCCCAACATTGTGGCGATGGCTCCCCGCAATGAAGATGAACTGGCTGATATGATGTTCACCGCCACGCGGCACAAACATCCGACCTTTATCCGTTACCCACGCGGAGCTGCTGAAGGCACTGAAATAAAAGACGAACCCGAGATGCTCGAAATTGGTAAAGCCGAAGTCGTGCAAAATTTCAAAGACAGCGGCAAACGCAAGATCGCTTTCTTCGGCCTCGGCCCGATGTTCACCATCGCGCAAAAAGCCGCGGAAGAATTGGGCGAAGATTTTGACTGCGCCCTCATCAACCCGCGTTTCACTAAACCCATCGACGAGGCCACCACCGAGTATTTCGCTAAGACCGCCGACCAAATTGTCACCCTTGAAGACCACGTGCTCCCCGGCGGTTACGGCAGCGTGGTTAGCGAATTACTCGTTGAAAAAGGCATCAGCACCCCGCTGCTACGCATCGGCTGGCCCGATCAATTCATCGAACACGCCTCGTCCGTCAACGAACTCCGCGAAAAATACGGTCTTACCTCCAAAGCAATTATCGCCCAAATAAAAGCCACCCCCGCAGCCAAAGCCAACAGCAAAGTGACTGCCGCGGCCTGATCAATTGACACGCAAAATTTTCACCGCTTGTTTCCGGCCTGCGAGGTCAATTTTCAATTCCGCCCCTTGTGTGGTCCCCAGCAGTTGTGACCCCAAAGGTGATTGTGGGGTGATGACCAGCACCTCGTTTTTTTCGATTTCAATTTCCGTGCCACCGGCGGATGGGCCGATGAAATAATATGCGCGTTCAGCGGCCTGAGCAATTTCGACCAACGCGCCAATATCAATGCAATCGTCAGTGCTGAATTTCTTGTCCATTAATCCTTCAAACGCCGCGATGGATTCCTCTAAATCAACGACTTTATTGGCTTGGCCGGCCGCGAGATAAGAAGCCTCAAGTCCGCGCGTGTCGTATTTATTCTCAGCCCGATTTTCTTCCGCTGTCGCCTCTGTATGCGATGCTTTTGCAACACGCGTGTACGTTTCCGATTCGGCTTGGAGCTTATTGATGATTTTTTGAATGACTTGGAGCTTAGTCACGGCGGGGGGGGGGGGGGGGGGGTCCCTCCCTTTACCCCTAATTTAAGTTTGCCCCCGCCCCCGCGCCGGGGGGCGCGGGGGGGGGGGGGGGGGGGGACTTGGGGGGGGGGCCGGGGGGGTATTTGGGGTTGGGGTGGGGCCATTTTTTGGTTGGGGGTTTGGGTGGGGGTTTGGGGGTAGGGGGTTTGGGGG